>DATNJE010000289.1:0-10634 GCA_035604095.1 Terriglobales bacterium | reverse complement strand
GTTCATTTTGAGCCTGCGCTTTTTGCCCGGGAGCAGAAAAATGTAGTGCGCCGGTGGAACCGGCGATATACTCAGACGCTGGATGCAAGGCATCGGTGCGTTTGGCCGTTGCACGAGTAATCCGAGGGCCCACGGACTCATGGCGAAGCTTTTTACCATCCCCGTCATTCCCGGACGGAAAACCATCCAGCGCCAGCATAAACCGGATCCGCGCTACGTCGAAGGCCAGCGTGTGCTGGTACAGGCCATGCGGTACTTGGCGCAGACCGATCCACAGAGCAATCGCGCCGCCATCCACCTGCTGTCGGAGCACTTCCGGACTCAGTTCCGGATGAGCGACCACCCGCCGCAGGAGTAGCACTCAGCAGTCAGTTGTGTAGAGACGCAGCATGCTGCGTTTCTAGAGGTGTTTTCTTGCAGAGGCTCGCCGCGGCGAAGGCGCATATCACCGGAAAACACTCCAGGGTGTAGCGCGGTTCGGGGTTCTCGAGGGTGGCAAGGAACGCGCAGCGCAACGCGATCCACAGGACGAAGAGGCCGGCATAGGCGACGCGCTTCCTGGCAGCCCCGGCCAGTGCCGCCATCAGATAGGCAAGGTTGATGGCCCCGAGGAGCACTCCAATCAGGGAGTCCTTGGGATCGCGGCGGAAGCGCCACCAATGCGAGTCCAGGGGCAGGGCCTCGGTGCGCGGGCGCAGCCACATGTCGGCCACACGCGCCAGCGGCAGTCCCACGTAATAGCGCAGAGGGGCGTGGCGGATGCGTTCGGCGGCCAGGCTGGCGAACTGCGCATCGAGTTCGGGTGTCATGCGGCAGAGCGGGTCGCAAGTGGCGTTGTAGGCGGAGAACAGGCGCTCGGTCGTGGCGCGCTGCTCGGCGGAGCCGAACGCGCGCGGGGGCAGCTTGGTGATCTCGATCGCGTCTCCCGGCACCTGCCAGTAGATGTCGTCCACAGAAACGTAGTCCACCAGCCAGGTTTTGATCCAGCGGTTGAATCCCGCGGGGACGAACTCCCAGGGGTTGTTGGCGTAGCGCGGGGCCAGCGGCTGGAAAACGTGGAAGACGCGCCAGTTGCGCACCGTCCAAGGGACGAGCGGGGCTAGCGAGACCACGGACACCAGAACGCCGGCGGAGATGATGCGGCGCTTATCCGGACGCCGGAAAAGTTGGATGAGCAGATACCCGCCAATCCCTGCCAGCAGGATGCCAGCGTCTGGGCGCAGCAGGATGCCGGCGGCAATGGCGAGCCCGCAGAAAATCCACCAGCGTAGGCCGTCCTTGACGAGGGCTTCAACGGCAAACAGCAGCGCCAGCGCCGTGAAGAAGATCGCCAGTACCTCGGTCAGCGGTGTGGCGGCATAGTTGGCGGTGAAGGGATTCAGAGCGTAGAGCGGGAAGGCTGCCATCGCGGCCCGTTCCCAGAGCACCCGGCGCGCCAGCGCCGCGACCAGGTAACAGGTCCCCACGTCGAAGAACATCTGCACTGCCATCACGGCGGTGTAATGATCCAGGCCGACCATCTTCCATATAAGCGCGACGAACGCCGGGTAACCGGGCAGCCGGATGCAGGTGAGCACGGGCACGCCGCCCTCGGTCATGGCGAAGGCGTCATGCTGCAGCCAGTTCTTGGCGATATCCCCATAGATGAACGAGTCGCCGGCGACAAAGCTGAATTTCCAGAGGAAGCACAGGCGCAGGGCGAAGGCGGCGGCGGTTACCGCCAAAAAGAAGGCGAGATTACGGCGCACGAGTTGGCGCACGCCGTCACTATAGAGTACCGAGTACCGAGTACCAAGTACCGAGCGGGACAAAATGGAAACCGCGAAGCTGGATGGAAGCTTCGCGGTTCACTGTGCGCAGTCCCGGCCGGTTGCACTCTCCCAAGGCCAGGACCGTCGCGCCTTGAGAATCGCGTGTTACTTGCGGGCGATGACCGTCGTCTGCTGGTCGGACGCCTTCTGCTTTGCCACCTGCTGCTTGCGGGTCTTCGACTGCCGGTGCGAATTCGCCGATTGAGCTTTGCCTTTGTCGTTGGCTTTGTCCTTCGGCTGCGCTGACGCTTGCGTCGCGTTGATCTCATCGGCTCCCAGGAACTGATCGGGGACCGTTTCCTGCTGCGCCATTCCCAGGCTGCTCATTGCCAGGGTCATTCCGACCATCACCACCAGGTTCAGCGCTACTCTCTTTATGCAGTTCATCGTAAGTCTCCTCTCAAGGCGGTTTCGAATCTCTTGACCTGAGATATAGCAATCGCGGTGCCGGGGCGAGGGAGCGCCGTGTCCGGCCGGCGAGGTAAGGCTAACTGGTTGATCGTCAGATAGTTCTGACGTGGGCTGAGCCGTTGGCCGAAAGCGGAGGGCCGCGATCGAGCGGCGATCACTATCCGTTCGGATAGGCGCGACTATCTGTTCGGATAGACCGCTGAGGCGTCAGTCGGTATTGAAGCCCGCCTTCAGGTCGAGGTTGCGCATGAGCCGGTGCAGGTAGTTGGGGTGGAGGCCAAGGAGCTTGGCGGCTTCAGTGTAACTGCCGTTGGCCTGTTCGACCGCCTTGGTGATCAGTTCCTTTTTCATGGCCACGACCGCGTCGTGGTAGCGGGTGGGGTCGCCGCCGGAGGTCGGGACCTCCAGCACGGTTTCGGGAAGGTCTTCTGGAATGATCCAGTCGCCGGAGCCCAGCACAATCGCCCGCTCAACGGCATTCTCCAACTCGCGAACGTTGCCCGGCCAGGAATAGTTGGTCATGCAGGCCAGGGCTTCGGGCGAAACGCCTTTCACCGCTCGCTTGCACTTCCGGCTGAAGCGATCCACGAAGTGTTGCGCCAGCAGCGGGATGTCCGGCTTGCGGTCGCGCAGGGAAGGCATGATGAACGAGACCACGTTCAGCCGGTAGTAGAGATCCTGGCGATAGCGGCCGGCGGCGACCTCCGCCGCCAGGTCCTTGTTGGTGGCGGCGACGACGCGGATATCGACGCGGATGGGCTTGGTGCCGCCCACGCGGTAGAACTCGCGTTCCTGGAGAACCCGCAGCAGCTTAGCCTGCAGCGCGGGCGCCATTTCGCCGATCTCGTCGAGGAAGATGGTGCCGCCCTCCGCCACCTCGAACTGTCCCGGCTTGGCGCCGACCGCGCCGGTGAATGCGCCTTTCTCATGGCCGAAGAGTTCGCTCTCCAGCAAGGTCTCGGTAATGGCGGCGCAATTGATGGCAATGAAGGGCTTGTCGGCGCGCGGGCTGTTGCGGTGGAGGGCGCGCGCCGCCAGTTCTTTGCCGGTGCCGCTTTCACCGCAGATCAGGATGCTGGCTTCGGAGGGCGCCAGGCGCGCGATCTTCTGGAAGACTGCGGCCATGGCCGGGCTTTCGCCCACCATGTCGTGCTCGATCGCGGCCTCGGTTCGCAGGCGCCGGTTCTCGTTGCGCAGCGATTGCCAACGGCGGGCGTTCTCCAGCGCCAGGGCGGCGATGCCGGCGACGGCGGTCATCAACTTGAGATGGTGCTCGGTGAAGCGCTCGTGGAAGCGGTTGCTGTCCAGGTAGATGACCCCGGCGACCTGTCCGGAGAGGAGCAGAGGAACACACAACAGCGATTGCACCCGCGCCTGGATGAGGGTGGCGGAAGGCTTGAATCCCACGCTGGCCCCGACGTTGTTCACCAGCAGCCCAGCCCGTTCCTCCGTCACTTTGCGCACGACGGTACGGCTGACGTACACCGCGCGCGCCGGCCCGGACACCCGGTCCCAGCCAGCGACCGAGGAGATCTCCTCCGGAGTGCTGCCGAAGATCAGGATGGCGCCGCGGTCGGCGGGCACCAGGTCGAAGATGGGACCGAGTAACTGCCACTGCAGCGATTCCACGTCGGGAACCGAGCCGATGCGAGTGGCGACGTGCAGCAGAGTGCCCAGTTCGTGGGCAAGTTGGTCCGAAGCGGGAATCTCCAGCACTTTCTCGGGATCGCCGGCCAAGGCCTCCTGGGGCGGGAGTTGCACGGTGGACTCGTCGGCGAGCGCCTGATCGTAGAGTTCCACCGTTGGGGGCGGGAGCTTGCCGGTTTCGGCCAGATACAGGAAAGCGGAGTCGCCTACAGCGATCTGGTCACCGTGCTGCAACAGCACCTTGGTCGTGATGGCGCCGTTGACCACGGTCCCGGCGCGGCTGCCGAGGTCGCGCACGACGAAGCCATCCACGGTTTTTTCCAGCACGCAATGACGGCGCGAGATCGTGCTATCGGCAATGGAGAGCTGGTTGGAGGGATCGCGGCCGATGGAGAACCGCTGCTGTTCGAGCGGGAACGTCGAGTCCTTCAAAGGACCGGCGATGCCAACGAGCCTGGGAGCCATCGATCCTGTACTCACGCTAATAGCGGCGGGGCGCGGTCAGCAGGAGATGCCCGCCGGGGTAGCATTATAGCTGCTTGGAGAGGTCCCAGCCCCTGATGTCACGGCTGCCTGAGGCCCCGAAAAACCCGCGGCTGCCAACTTGCATCTAACCGCAACATAGCCGGAAAGAGCGTGATAATCTCCCGTTTGACGTGGCTCCAACCCCGCCTTACGATTGAGCGACCTCCTGCCCATGGCCAAAGCCGTATTTCATGACCCGCAGCGCAAGCGCTGGAAGCGCTTGCGCATCGTGTTTGACGTGCTGGCGGCGCTGGTGTCGCTGTCCATCATCGTATTCGTTCTCACCCTGATGCACAGCCAGCCGCTTCCTAGCTTGTTGCTGCCCGATCAGAAACGTCCGTACCACGCCATCAAGGAGAAAGAGCGAAAGCATCCTCCGAAGCACGCCAACACCCACCGCGGGAGCAAGACGCCGCCCTCGCAAGTAGTGCTGAATTCGGCAGAAGGTATTCGCGGGGCGTTTTATGTCACCTGGGACGCGGGCAGCTTTTCCGCCCTCAAGGCTTACTACCCGCAGATCGACTTGCTCTTTCCGGAGTGGCTGCACCTCATGTCGGCAGACGGCCGCCTGCAAGGCGTCAGCCTGCTGAACACCTTTTTCGATGTGGTGCAGAACGGCAAAGTGCAGCCGGTCGATGACAAGGTGATGCCTTTCCTCAAAGAGGCGAAGGCGGAGACGGAAGTTTTTCCCCTGGTGAACAACTTCCAGCCCATCAGCAACGAGTGGCTCGACATCAGCGGGTTCCTGATGAATCCGGCGGCGCGCGCCAACTTCCGCCAGCAGCTCATGCTCTTCCTGGCCTCCGACAAATACCGCGGGGTGAGCCTAGATCTCGAGGGCTTCCCCGGATCCTCGCAGCCGGGATTCCGTGCGCTGGCGGCCGAGCTAGAGGCTGACCTGCACGCGCGGGGATTGAAGCTCTACGTCAACGTCCCCGCAGGCGATGACGACTTCGACTACAAGTACCTGGCGGTCCACTCCGACGGCCTGATCCTGATGGACTACGACCAGCACTCAGGGGGGAGTGCGGCCGGTCCTATCGCCAGCCAGGACTGGTTCGTAGACAACTTGGAGAATGTCCTCAAGCTCGTGCCCAAGGAGAAGCTGATGTGCGGTATCGGCGCCTACGGGTATGACTGGGTGGGCAAGAGCGGCGGCAGCATCTCGGTGCAGGACGCCTGGCTGACGGCGCACGATTCCGAAGGGGAGATTGACTTCGACGGCGACAGCATGAACCCGCACTTCGCCTACAGCGACGAGAAGAAGCGACGCCATGACGTATGGTGGCTGGACGGTGTGACCGCGCTCAACCAGATGCGCGCAGCACAGAAGCTGGGGATCAATACTTTCGCTCTCTGGCGTCTGGGTTCGGAAGACCGGTCTTTGTGGGCGGTGTTTGACGTTCCTGCCGAAGCCAACGCTCCCGACAAGCTCAAGCCCCTGCAGCCCGGCTATGACGTGGATATGGAAGGCAGCGGAGAGATCATCTACATCGAGCAACGTCCCCAGAAAGGCGAGCGCAGCCTGACGGTCGATGCCACCGGACAGATTACCGACGAGAACTTTGACATTTTGCCGCTTCCCTATCAGGTGGCGCAGTACGGCGCCCAACCGAAGTCGGTCGCCATCACCTTCGACGACGGTCCCGATTCAACCTTTACCCCGAAGGTCCTGGACGTGCTGAAGGCGAAAGGCGTGAAGGCGACGTTCTTCCTCATCGGGGCGCAGGCGCAGAAGGATCCCGGGCTCACCCGCCGGATTTACCGCGAAGGGCACGAGATCGGCAATCACACTTTCTACCACCCCGACATCAGCAACATCTCCAAGCGCTACATGGAGTTCGAGCTGAACATGACCGAGCGGCTGTTCGCCGCCAAGCTGGGGGTGAAACCGCTGCTGTTCCGTCCGCCGTATTCCATCGACCAGGAGCCGGATACTGCCGACGAGGTGAAGCCGCTGGAGATTGCGCAGGACATGGGCTACATCACGGTCGGGGACAAGATCGATCCCAGCGACTGGAAGGACAATCCGCACCGCACGGCGCAACAGATCACCAGCGACGTGCTAGCCCACCTGCCGCCCTGCGCGCCCGCCGACTGGCTCCATTGCGGGAACATCATCCTGCTGCACGATGGCGGCGGCGACCGCACCCAGACCGTCAAGGCGCTGCCCATGATCATCGACGGGCTGCGGGCGCGGGGTTACAGCATCGTGCCCGTGTCGGAGCTGATGGGCAAGCAGATTGCCGACGTGATGCCGCCGATCTCGGCTGACGAGCGCTGGGCGGCACGCGTGGACAGCTTCGTCTTCTGGCTCTTCGGCCTGGTGAGCGCCGCCATCGTTGTCATCTTCTTCCTGGGTGACGGCCTGATGACCTTGCGCCTGGTTTCCGTGGGCGCGCTCGCCATCTACGACCGCCTGCGGGCGGGAAAACCGGGCCAGCAACCGTCCAACCTGTACCGGCCGCCGGTGGTGGTGCTGATTCCCGCGTTCAACGAAGAGAAAGTCATCGTCAACACGGTGCACGCGGTGCTGGGATCGGATTATCCGGCGCTGCGGGTCATCGTGGTGGATGATGGCTCGAAGGACAGCACCTACGAGGCCGTTTGCGAAGCCTTCCAGCGGGAGCGAGACCGCGGCCTGGTGGTGGTGCTCACGAAGGAAAATTCCGGCAAGGCCGAGGCATTGAACTTCGGGCTGGCGCGGGTGCAGGAGGAGATCTTCATCGGCATTGATGCCGATACCATCATCGCGCCGGACGCGATCTCAAAACTCGTCGATTACTTCGCCGATCCCGAGGTGGCCGCGGTGGCCGGCAACACCAAGGTCGGCAACCGCGTCAACCTGTGGACACGCTGGCAGGCGCTGGAATACATCACCAGCCAGAATTTCGAGCGGCGCGCGCTGGACGCCTTCGGCGCCGTCTCGGTGGTGCCGGGTGCGATCGGCGCGTGGCGCACCCAGGCGGTGCGCGAGGCCGGCGGCTTCCATCTCGATACGGTCGCCGAAGACGCCGACCTCACCATGTCGCTGCTCGAGCGTGGCGGGCGCGTGTACTACGAAGATCGTGCCCTGGCCTGGACGGAAGCCCCCACGCGGCCCAGCGGCCTGATGCGGCAACGCTTCCGCTGGTCGTTCGGCATCCTGCAGGCGGTGTGGAAACACCGGCGGGCTTTCGCGCGCAAGGGCGCATTGGGGTGGGTAGCGCTGCCCAATATCGCGATCTTCCAGATCCTGCTGCCGCTGGTCTCGCCTTTCATCGACATAATGTTCATCCTCGGCGCGCTTAGCTACGCGGTGAACCGCTACTTCCATCCCGACGCCGCCGATCCCGCCACCTTCATCAAGCTGGTGGTGTTCTTCGCAGCCTTCCTGGTGATCGACTTTATCGCCTCGGTGATCGCGTTCTCGCTGGAGCGGCGCGAAACCGGCCAGGGCGAAGATGTGTGGCTGCTGGCCCACGTGTGGCTGCAACGATTCGCCTATCGGCAATTGTTCTCGGTGGTGCTGTTTAAGACGCTGAAGCGCGCGATCGATGGGCGTCCGTTCTCCTGGGAGAAGCAGGAGCGCACCGCGGGGGTGTCGCGGGTGCGAAGGCCGGTGGGCGCGAGCCGCGGGTCGTAGGTCGTGAGTCGTAAGCGCGCGAGGGTGCTGACGCCGCTTCCAATCCGCGGATGATAGAATCAATAGTTTGTGAGCATTCATCCGCTCTCATAGGAGGCTGTCATGGCGACAGTGGAAGCACCTCGGGTCGAACCCCACATTGCGGCTGGGCCGTTCCGCAACGAGCCGGCCACGGATTTCACCAAGGAAGAAAACAAGAAAGCCATGCGCGCCGCCATCGAGAAAGTGCGCGGCGAGCTGGGCCGCGAATACGATTTGGTGATCGGCGGCCAGCGCGTCAAGACCAAGGACAAGCTGCGTTCCATCAACCCGGCGAACCCGTCGCAGCTCGTGGGCTTGTTTCAAAAGGCTGGAGCGGCGGAAGTCGAGCCGGCGATGCGGGCGGCGCTAAAGGCATTCGAGACCTGGAGCCGGACCTCGGCGGAAGAGCGCGCCGGACTGCTGCTGCGGACGGCGGAGCTGATCCGCAAGCGCAAGCACGAGTTCTCGGCATGGATGATTTTCGAAGTCAGCAAGAACTATGCCGAGGCCGACGCCGACACCGGCGAGACCATCGACTTCCTGGAGTTCTACGCGCGCGAGGCCTTGCGCCTGGATAAAGCTGAGCCTCCGCTGCAATTGGCGGGCGAGCGCGACTACCTGCGCTACATCCCGCTGGGCGTGGGCGTCGTGGTGCCGCCGTGGAACTTCCCCGGCGCCATCATGGCGGGGATGACCATGGCGTCGATTGTCGCCGGCAACACCGTCATCCTGAAGCCTTCGAGCGATTCGCCTGCGATCGCGGCCTTCTTCTTCTCGCTGCTGGAAGCAGCCGGCATGCCTCCGGGCGTGGTGAACTTCTGTCCGGGCGCGGGCGCGACCTTCGGCGATGCCCTTGTTTCCCATCCCAAGACCCGTTACATCGCCTTCACCGGTTCGAAAGAAGTTGGTCTGCGCATCAATCAGGTTGCGGCCACGCAGCAGGCAGGCCAGATCTGGATCAAGCGCACGGTGCTGGAGATGGGCGGCAAGGACGCCATCATTGTCGATGCTGACGCCAACATCGAGTCGGCCGTCGAAGGCGTGGCGGCCTCGGCCTTCGGCTTCCAGGGCCAGAAATGCTCGGCGTGCTCGCGCCTGATCCTCGATGAGAAGATTTACGACAAATTCCTCGGCCTGCTTAAAACGCGGGTGGAAAAGATCACGCTGGGCGATCCCACGGAGAACCCGGGGATGGCAGCGGTGATCAACGAAGGATCGATGAAGTCCATCCTCGGCTACATCGAGCAGGGCAGGAAAGACGGACGGATCATCACCGGCGGCAAGCGCGTCGCCGGCAGGGACGGCTACTTCGTCGAGCCCACGGTCATTGCCGACATCCCGGCCAAGTCGAAGCTGGAGCAGGAAGAGATCTTCGGGCCGGTGCTGGCGGTGACAAAGGCGCGTAATTTCGACCACGCGCTCGAGATCGCCAACGACACGGAATTCGGACTCACCGGCGCCGTCTACACCAGCTCACCGGAGAAGAAGAAGCGCGCGATGGACGAGTTCCACGTCGGCAACCTGTACATCAACCGCAAGTGTACGGGCGCCATGGTGGGCGCGCATCCCTTCGGCGGGTTCAATATGTCGGGCACGGACTCCAAGGCCGGCGGGCCGGACTACCTGCTGCTGTTCACGCAAGCCAAGAGCATCGGAGAGAAACCGGCGTAAACAACTGAACAGATGGCACTTACAGCGCAGGCCCTGTGGTCCGATCACAGGGCCGACGCTTTTCATAAGGCATTCATTGACATGGGCAGGGGGGCGAATTAACGTTAGCGCGTATTTTCAGCGGCTGCCCGGGGCGGCAGCGTTGCCGCGCTCCAGTCACTTCGCGCGGCAAGGACCCGAGATGGCGAGGATTCTCTGCGTGGACGACGAGCCACACGTCGTCACGCTGAAGTGCGCGATCCTGGAGCAAGCCGGCCATACGGCGACGGCGTCGACCTCCGCGCGCGACGCCATCAACAAGATCGAGCACACCGCCTTCGACGCTGTGGTGACCGATTGGCGTCTGGGCGATGGCGATGGCCGGGGAGTGGTCGCGGCGGCCAAGCAGCATTCCCACATGCCGGTGGTCGTGGTCTCCGGCTATGTTGCCGAGGCCTTCCAGACGGAGCCCCTGGCCGACCTGTATCTGGAAAAACCGGTGAACCCGGAAGAGCTGGTCACCATCGTAAACGAGCTGCTCAAGGGCGGTAACGGTATCTCGCGCCCAGAGTAGGCTCTTGGCGCTTAGCTCTTGGCTGTTGCCCGCACTCGTCCTCCTGCCGGGAACGCAGCATGAACTCTCCGTCTGTGCAGGGAAAACTCTCAGTACCAGGAAGTAAAAGCCAAAAGCTAAGAACCAGGAGCTAGCAGCCGCTTTAGCTCGGCCGGACCTCGGACGGAGTCGGAGGCGCGGGCGTGCCGTGTGCGGCGGCTGTGGCGGCGGCGGCTTCCGCCAGGATCCTGTGGTGCACGGTGAACAGCGCCAGCTCCAGCCGGTCGGAGACGCCGATCTTGTCGTACACGTTGCGCAGATAGTTCTTGATCACCTGTTCGGTGGTGCCGAGCTGCTTGGCGATCTCCTTGTTCTTGAAGCCCTGGACGAT
>DATNJE010000288.1:0-5788 GCA_035604095.1 Terriglobales bacterium | reverse complement strand
CCGCCGATCCCATCTCAGGCGACGCCGGCTCGACCAAAAAGAAGTACTACGTCCTCGAAATGTTGCCCTATCCTTCGGGCGCGCTGCACATGGGGCACGTGCGCAACTACTCCATCGGCGACGCGCTGGCGCGCCACATGTGGATGAAGGGCTACAACGTCCTGCACCCCATGGGATGGGACGCCTTCGGCCTGCCCGCCGAGAATGCCGCCATCAAGAACAACACGCCGCCCAGGCAGTGGACCCTCTCCAACATCGCGCACATGAAGGCGCAGATGACGCGGCTGGGCTTCGCCTACGACTGGTCGAAGGAAGTCACCACCTGCCTGCCGGACTACTATCGCTGGAACCAGTGGTTCTTCCTCAAGATGTACGAGCGCGGGCTGGCCTACCGCAAGAAGAGCCGCGTGAACTGGTGTCCGGAGTGCGCCACCGTGCTGGCCAACGAGCAGGTGGTGAACGGCTGCTGCTGGCGTCACACCGAGACTCCCGTCCAGCAGCGCGAGTTGGAACAGTGGTTTCTGCGGATCACCAATTACGCCCAGGAGCTGCTCGACGATCTTGACCGCCTTCCTGGCTGGCCGGAAAAAGTCCTCACCATGCAGCGCAACTGGATCGGCCGCAGCCAGGGCGCGCTGGTGGACTTCAAGCTCGACGGCCCCGCCGGAGCGGCCGGCGACAAGATTCCCGTGTTCACCACGCGCGTGGACACCATCTTCGGCGCGACCTCGGTGCAGCTCGCCCCCGAGCATCCCATGGTCGCCGACCTGGTCGGCGACAATTCCGAGCTGTATACCAAGGTGGACCAGTTAACGGCCGAGCAGCGCCGCGCCAAAGAAGCCGGCGATGTCGGCGCGATCGAGAAGCACGGCTTCTTCACCGGCCGTAACGCCATCAATCCGTTCAATGGCGAGAAGCTGCCCATCTGGGTAGCCAACTACATCCTCATGGACTACGGCACCGGCGCCATCATGTCCGTGCCGGCGCACGACGAGCGCGACTTCGAGTTCGCGAAGAAGTATGGGCTCGAGGTTCGCATAGTTATCCTGCCGCGGCGCGAGGGCGAACCACCTGAAGCCGGCAAGGACGACGTCGCCATGCTCCCCTACACCGGCACCGACAGCGTGTTGATCAACTCCGGCCCCTACGACAAACTCTCCTGCGGAGAAGCCATGCAACGCATGGCGCAGGACGCCGAGCGCGGCGGCTTCGGCAAGGCCGCGATCACGTATCGGCTGAAAGACTGGGGCATCTCGCGGCAGCGCTACTGGGGTGCGCCTATCCCCATGCTGTACTGCGAGCACTGCGGCATCGTGCCCGTGCCGGAAAAGGACCTGCCGGTGGTGCTGCCGGAGAACGTGGACATCACCCTCACCGGCGGTTCTCCGCTGGGCAATGTCAAGGAATGGGTGAACACGACTTGTCCCGGGTGCGGCGGCCCGGCGCGCCGCGAGACCGACACCATGGACACCTTCGTCGATTCGTCCTGGTACTTCTATCGCTACACCGACCCGACGGTCGCGACCGCCCCCGTGGACCGCCAGACCATCGCTTACTGGTTCGAGATCGACCAGTACATCGGCGGCGTGGAGCACGCCATCCTGCACCTTATTTATTCGCGCTTCTGGACCAAGGTGATGCGCGATCTCGGGCTCGTCGCGAACTCGGAGCCGGTGGCGCGCCTGTTCACTCAGGGCATGATCATCAAAGATGGCGCCAAGATGTCGAAGAGCGTCGGGAACCTGGTCATCCCCGACGAGATGATCGCGCGCTACGGGGCCGACGCCACGCGCATGTACACGCTGTTCGCCACCTCTCCCGATCGCGAACTCGACTGGCAGGATGCCGGGCTCGAGGGCATCAGCCGCTTTCTCTTGCGCGTGCACCGGTTTTTTTCGTTGACTCACGAAGCTCCGGCTGAACCGCAACCCGCCGATCGCAGGGTCCTGCGGAAGCTGCACCAAACCATCCGCCGCATCACGGAAGATTTCGACGGCCGCTGGCATTTCAATACTTCGATTGCTGCCCTGATGGAGCTGCTGAATCTTGTCCTGGAGGAGCGCTCCGGCGACGAGATCGGGAAGCATGCTTCTATGAGCGCGAGCGCGTTGCAAGCTTTTCAGCGAAATTTCGTGCTGATGCTGCACCCGTTTGCTCCCTATCTCGCGCACGAGCTCTGGGAGCGGCTCGGCGAGACCTCAAACCTGCTGCGGGCGCCCTGGCCGAAGTACGATCCCGCGCTGGCGAAGGAAGACGAAGTCGAGATCGTGGTGCAGATCAACGGCAAGATTCGCGACCGGCTGTTCGTTCCCGCGGATTCTTCCGAGGAAGAGCTCCGCCGGCTGGCGATCGCCGCCCCCAAGGTCCAGGCCACGCTCGATGGCAAGCAGGTGGTGAAGGCCATCGTGGTGCCGGGCAAGCTGGTCAACCTCGTGGTGCGGTAACATCGGCGAACTTCTTCGCCGCGGATTCACGCGGATGAACGCGGATTTATGTCTTCAACCTCGCCCATCAGCGAAGGATTTCGCACGGCGTTCCGCGAGCCGGCAATTGTGCTGGCCGAGATCGCCTGGCGCTGGAGCTTCGGCCTGGCGGCGCTGGCCCTTGCGACCGGCTCGCTGCTCGCGTATTTGGCTACGCTTCCCGTTTCCAAGTTCGAGCTGCTGGCGTTGCGCAGCCACCCGCGCTGGCTGTTCGCCGATGCCATAGGCCACATGCTGCACGGCGGTCCGCGCCTGGTGATGGCGGCCGCTATCGTCCTGTCGGCAATGTTCGTGCTGTGGATTGCGGTGGCCACGGTTGGCCGCGCCGCCACGCTGAAGGCGCTGCTCCGCCGCGAAGGACGCGTTGCGCTCTCGCCTCAGTTGGGACTGCATTTCCTCCGCGCCAGCGTGACCCTGGCTGCGCTGATCGGATACCTCGGCGCAGCTATCCTCGCGGGCCGTGCTGCTGCCGGGCCGGACGATGTCCGCCCAGGCGTTTTCTTCGTGGTGTTTGTCGTGCTCGGTGCGGCCGTCACCATCGTGCGCTCGTGCGTGAGCTGGTTTCTCTGCCTGGGAGCAATTCCCGCCGCGCGTGGCGGATGCGACACCATCACCGCCATCAGCGAAGCTGCTGGCCTTTTCCGCCGCCATCCCGGGAGGTTTGCCGGCGCGGGTGCCCTTTTCTCCACGATCCATGGCGTGCTCTTCGCTTTCTGCACAGTGGTCTGCCTGCTCGCGCTGTCTCTCGCTGGAAAGGTGCCGCCCGCGGCGACCGTATTCTTGCTGGTGGTGATCACGTTGGCCTATTTCGCGGCGGTGGATTTCCTGTACATCGCGCGCCTGGCTGCCTACGTAGCAATCGACGAGAGCGACCGCACGCCGCCGCCCTTGGCCGTCGCACCGGAATTTCTGCCGCCCGCGCCGGAGCCCCCGCCAATGCCCGACCCGGGATTGGCCCATCCGGAAGAAGCTACAAGCTAGGAGCTTGTGTGGTGTCCCGTAATTTCATTCAAGAAATCAATACTGTCATCCCGAGCGGAGCGAGGGATCTATGTGTTTGAAAATCAAAATACATAGATTCTTCGCTCCCTTCGGTCGCTCTGAATGACACCTCAATTTGATGTTGCGCGAACTTACGGGACAGCACGCCAGTAGCTAGTAGCTGCCTTCTCCCTTTACACTGTCTTCGGGTTCTGGCATCTTTATTTATGGAAGCGCAATCCATCGTTGTCCTCGACTTCGGCGCGCAGTATTCGCAGCTCATCGCACGCCGCATCCGCGAACAGAAAGTCTTCTCGGTCGTCCTGCCGTGCACCGCTTCGGTGGACGAGATTCGCAGCTATTCTCCGGTGGGCATCGTGCTCTCCGGCGGGCCGTCGTCGGTGTACGACCAGGACGCGCCCGCGGCCGACGATCGCGTCTTCGCGCTGGATTTGCCGGTGCTCGGCATTTGCTACGGATTGCAACTCATGGCGCACAAGCTCGGCGGCAAAGTCCGCGCCGCGGAAAAGCGCGAGTACGGCCACGCCATGGTCGAGGTGCTGAACGGGTCGCGCTTATTCCATGAATTGCCGGCCGAGATGTCGGTCTGGATGTCGCACGGCGACGAGGCGCTGGAGCTGCCCCCCGGCTTCAAGCTGGTGGCGCGCACGCAGAATGCCGCCGTCGCCGCCATCGAAGATCCCAAGCGCAACCTGTACGCCGTCCAGTTTCATCCTGAAGTCCACCACACCCGCCAGGGAACCGAGATCCTGAGGAACTTCATCTTCGGCATCTGCCACGCGCGGCCGGAGTGGACCAACCAGCACTTCATCGACGAAACCGTGGCCTCGGTCCGCCGGACGGTGGGCAATGGCCGCGCCATCTGCGCGCTCTCCGGCGGCGTGGATTCCTCGGTTGCGGCCACGCTCGTGGATCGCGCCATCGGCGAACGCCTCACCTGCGTCTTCGTCGACAACGGCGTGCTGCGCAAGAACGAGTTCGAAAAAGTTCAGCAGAACCTGCGCGACAAGCTCGGCCTGAACCTGCTGGCGGTCGACGCGACCGACCGCTTTCTCGCGAAACTCGCGGGCGTCACCGACCCGGAGCGCAAGCGCAAGATCATCGGCAAGGAGTTCATCGCCGTCTTCGACGAGGAAGCGCACCGCATCGCGCAGCAGCACGGGCACGTGGAGTGGCTGGTGCAGGGTACGCTCTATCCTGACGTGATCGAATCGCGCTCCGTGCGCGGCCCCTCGCAGACCATCAAGAGCCACCACAACGTCGGTGGGCTGCCCGAGGAGATGAAGCTCAAGCTCATCGAGCCGCTGAAAGACCTGTTCAAGGACGAAGTGCGGCGCATCGGCCGCGATCTCGGCATGCCGGAGGACATCCTGCAGCGGCAGCCGTTCCCCGGGCCTGGCCTGGCGGTGCGCATTGTCGGCGAGGTCACACGTGAGCGGCTGGAGTTGCTGCGCGAGGCCGATGACATCGTGGTCGGCGAGATCAAGCGCGCCGGGCTCTATAACAAAATCTGGCAATCATTCGCCGTGCTGCTGCCGGTGATGTCGGTGGGCGTGATGGGCGACGCCCGTACCTACGCCTACACCTGCGCCGTCCGCGCGGTGCATTCCGAAGACGGCATGACCGCCGACGTGGCCGAGCTGCCGTGGGAAGTGCTCAAGCGGATTTCGACGCGGATCGTGAACGAGGTGCGCGGGATCAACCGCGTGGTGTACGACACGACGTCAAAGCCGCCGGGGACGATTGAGTGGGAGTGAGGTTGATTAGCAGCGACTTGATTAATGTGCAGTCATCCTGAGCGACCGAGGGTCCCGCGCGGGGTCTTCAGCGCGGGAAACGGTCGCGAAGGACCTGGGTTTTCGAGCGAAGGACCTGGGTTTTGGACTGGCTGAAACATGCTTTCCCAGTTTCCCGTCAAGTCATCCCAGCGTGGGTTCACCGATTCAATCAGCGCAATTTTCTTCGCCCGCAGCCAGCCCTTAATTTGTTTCTCGCGAGCGATCGCCGACCAGGGATCAGAATACCGCTCGTAATAAACCAGGCGATGTACGTTGTACTTGGCTGTGAATCCGTTGTGGACTCTATGCTTATGTTGAAACGTCCGAAGGTCAATGCGGCTGGTTATTCCGGTGTAGAGCGTTCGTCGTGATGCATTGGTCAGGATCACTGCTGTCCAAATTAGCCGGAATCGTAGCGCGGGGATGAAGGAAATCGCGGCATTTTAGGCTTGTGGTAGCGGTTCACGGGTTGAGGTTGGCCTGTCTGCTGTCCAAGTTAGTTGACCAAGAAAGTGGAATCTGCTC
>DATNJE010000287.1:0-11900 GCA_035604095.1 Terriglobales bacterium | reverse complement strand
GGCGGTAACCTTCGGCTACGATCAGCCCGAGGGCGTGCTGTTCACCCAGCTCGACAAGGCGGTGAACTGGGTGCGCAAGAGCTCGCTCTGGCCCATGAGCTTCGGCCTGGCCTGCTGCGCCATCGAGATGATGTCCATGGGGGCGTCGCGCTTCGACATCGCGCGTTTTGGGGCGGAGGTCTTCCGGCCGTCGCCGCGGCAAGCCGACCTGATGATCGTCGCCGGGCGGGTCTCACAGAAGATGGCGCCGGTGATCAAGCAACTCTACGAGCAGATGCCGGAACCCAAGTGGGTCATCTCCATGGGCGCCTGCGCCACCTCCGGCGGCGTGTACAACAACTATGCGCTGGTGCAGGGCGTCAACCAGGTGATCCCGGTGGATGTCTACGTGCCCGGCTGCCCGCCGCGCCCAGAGCAGTTGATCTACGCCATCATGCTGCTGCAGGACAAGATCATGAAGGAGCGCGGCAGCTTGAAGCGGGCGCTGAATCTGGAGTAAAGGCGTGCTGTTGGCTCGCAAGTCGTGTCCCTCCATACTTTCTGCTTTCGTGAGCGTTGTTCCAAACTAAGAGCCAACAGCATTTAGCTACTTCGCCACCGTCGTCCCGCCCGTGCCCTGGTTCTGCGCGACCACCCATTCGTTGATCCTGGTCTCTAGCACGTTGAGCGGCAGGGCGCCGGCCCCCAGCACCTGGTCGTGGAAGGCGCGCAGGTCGAACTTCGCGCCCAGTTGCTTGCGGGCGTGCTCGCGCAGCTCCAGGATCTTGAGCTGGCCGATCTTGTAACTGAGCGCCTGCGCCGGCCGGGCGATGTAGCGGTCGGTCTCCGACTGCACGTCGGGCTCGTCGATGGCAGAATGCGCGTGGAAATAATCCACCACCTGCTGGCGCGCCCAGTGCTGGGAGTGGAAGCCGGTGTCGACCACGAGGCGGATGGCACGCAGCATCTCGTCCTGCAAACGGCCGTAGTCGCTGTAGGGGTCCTTGTAGAAGCCCATCTCTTTCCCCAGCTTCTCGCAGTAGAGCGCCCAGCCCTCGATGTAGGCGCCGTAGAACTCCTGCTGGCGGAAAGGCGGCAGCTCCGGAAGTTCCTGGGCGATGGAGATCTGCATGTGATGTCCGGGAACGCCCTCGTGATAGGCGGTGGATTCGATGCTGATCAGCTTGCGGTGCTCGAAGTCGCCGGTGTTGACCATCACGTGCCCGGGCCGTGAGCCGTCGGGCGTGCCCTGGTTGTAGTGAGTGGCGGATTCTTTCTCGTGGAACTCCTCGATGGGCATGACTTCCAGCTTGGCCCTGGGCAGGCGGCCGAAGGCGGTGGGAAGCTGCGCCCACATAGTGTCGGTGTAGTTGCGATAGAGATCGAGGATCTGCTGCCGCGAGTGCGCGTGCAGCTTAGGATCCTTTTCAATGTCGGCGTTTAAGGTCTTCAGGTCCTTGTAACCGAGTTTCTGGGCGATGACCAGCATCTGTGCCTCGAGCTCGGCCACCTGTTTGACGCCAATCTGGTGGATTTCTACTGGAGTGAGGTTGGACGTGGTGCTGCGGTTCACCATGGCGGCATAGCGCGGCACGCCGTCCGGGAGCGACCAGATACCGGCCTCGGTGCGGCCTTTGGGTGCGTACTCCTCGCGCACAAACTTGGCGAACCTGGCATACGCCGGGTTAATCGATTCGCGAATGGCGGCGAGGGTTTCATCGTGCAGCCGCTTGCGATCGGCCTCGGAAATGGCGTCGGGGAACTTCTGGACCGGCTGTGCGAAGGGGCTCTTCTCCACGTCTGCGGTGACGATGTTGTCGGCCTGCGTCGCCACCTTCTCCAGTAGGAAGCGCGGCGGCATGAGGTGGTCGGCCATGCCGTGGCGCATGTGGTCCATGGTGTCGTCCATCACCTTGGGGAACTTGCGCAGGCGGGCGACGTAGTCCTCATAGTCCTTCACGTTGGTGAAGGCCAGCAGGGCTACCAGTTGCGGCGTGTCCAGGTGCGGGCCGCCCAGCTGCGTTACCGGCATCTCCCACTCCTTGAAGCGAGCGAAGTCGAGCTGCTGCTTGAGGTCGCGGACCATCAGCGCCTTGCTGAGCCCTTCCTGCTCGGGAAAGCCGCTGGTGTCGATGGCTTCGAAGCGCGCCAGGAACTTGCGCGTCATCTCCAGGTCATCGAGGACAAACTTCAAGGAGACGTCGGAGAGCTGATCGTTATAGCGCTTGTCGCCCAGGATGGAGGCGTACTCGGGGCTGGTCTTCAGGGTGTATTCCCATTGCTCGGCGAGCAGGTCGTTCAAGGCCTTGCGGCGCGCCTCGAGGTCAGCGGCGGGCGCCGCGGCGGCCACCGCCGGCAGAAGCAACATCAACAGCAGCAGAAATAGCAGGACAGAGCGCATCCAGTTCTCCTCTTGCGGCAGAATTCAGTATCGTTTGGTACGAAGCGGGTGCTCCGAAAGTTTACCCCGGGAGCAGACGTTTAGACGCACGAGCGGCAGCTTGGATAGCAAAACGCCGCGGATTTACACGGATATTAACGGATATGGTTTCATCCGTGCTCAATCCGTGCGAATCCGTGGCGAATCCTGCGGCATGCTCGGCGGTGAAACATCAGGCGTGGTACAAAGGCTCTATGCCACAACCTGATTCCCTGACCGCGCACGCTCCCTGTCGGGTGGACCTGGCCGGGGGCACGGTGGACATCTGGCCGCTCTACCTGTTCCATCCCGGAGCGGTGACGGTAAACTTCGCGGTGAGCGTGCAGACGCGCTGCACCATTCGGCCGCTGGCAGGGAAGAAGATCCACTTGATATCCCTCGATACCGGCGCCGAGGATCGCTTCGCCGATTGCGACGAGCTATGCTCGGCCAGAAAAGTCCGCCACGCGCTGGCCGCACATCTGATCCGCTTCTTCTGTCCGGAAGGCGGATTCGAGCTGGAGACGCACTCGGAATCGCCGTCGGGCGCGGGCATTTCCGGGTCTTCCGCGCTGATGATCGCGACCACGGCGGCGCTCGCACGCTGGACGGGCCGCAGGCTGGAACTGGAAGAAATCCGCGTGCTGGCGCAGAACGTGGAGGCGCAACTGATCTGCGTTCCCACCGGCTGCCAGGACTACTATCCCGCGCTCTACGGCGGGGTGAGCGCCATTCACCTTGATCCTGACGGCATTCATCGCGAGGCGGTGCCGGTTTCCGCGGACCAGATCGATGCGCGCTTCCTGCTGGTCTACACCGGCGCGCCGCGGCAGTCAGGCATCAACAACTGGGAAGTGTTCAAGGCGCATATTGGCGGCGACCGCCGCGTCTTCCGTAACTTTGAGGAGATCGTCGGGGTGGCGCGCGCTATGCACGCCGCCCTCGCCGCCGCGCAGTGGGAGGAAGTCGCGCGCCTGCTGCGCGCGGAGTGGAAGCTGCGCAAGACCAATGCTCCCAGGATCACCACCCCGCTGATCGACAAGTTGGTGGCCGCCGCCGGCAAGAACGGCGGCTTGGCGGCCAAGGTGTGCGGCGCCGGCGGCGGAGGCTGCGTCATCTTCCAGGTGGAACCGGAGGCGAGGCCGCGCGTGGCCGAGGCCATCCGCGCCAGCGGCGGGCAGATCCTGGTGTTCCGGGTGGCGCGCCAGGGCCTGAGGCTCACTTGAGGACAATCGTCGTTGCCTCGGCGAAGCGGCCGCCGGCGATCGTGCGCTTCCTGGTGTCGGTGCCGCTGGTCATCGCCGCTTACCTGCTGGCGGGGTTCGTTTTCGGCCTCATGGGATTCACCCCGCTGGGGCGGGCGCTGTATGCGAGCGTTCTTCTGGTGATGCTGCTGTGGGGCTTTACCACGCTGCTGTTCTGGCTCGACCAGGTGCGCAGTCCGCTATTCGCGGCTGCCGGTCTGCCTTTCGGCGGGGAGGCGCTGCGGGATTCGTCCTTGGGCATCGTCTTCGGCGCGGGGTCGGTTTCAGCGGCCGTAGGCGTGGTGGCGCTCCTGGGACGCGTGCGGCTGGAGTATGCCGGCACCCACTCCGCGGCGCTGCTGCTCAGCTTGTGGGCGCTGGTAGTTGCGGCCATGGTGGAAGAAGTCGTGTTCCGCGGATATCCGCTGCACCGGCTCATGGAAGCCGTGGGCGCACCGGCGGCGGTCGCCGCAACCTCATGCCTGTTCGGTCTGGCCCACCTGCGCAACCCGCATGCCTCGCCGTGGGGAGCGCTGAACACGGCGGAGATCGGCGCGCTGCTGGCCGTGGCCTACGTGCGCACGCGCTCGCTGTGGCTGCCCTGGGGAATCCACTTCGGCTGGAATGTGGCGCTGGGCGTGGGATACGGGCTGGTGGTGAGCGGCTATTCGGAATTCTCCGCCGCCGTGGTGGGCAGCGTCCAAGGTCCGCGCTGGCTGACCGGAGGCGAGTACGGCATCGAAGCCAGCGCGACGGCGACGGTGGTTATCCTGGTGGCGATCGTTGTCCTGGTGGCGCTGGTGAAGCCGCGTCCGGCGCCGGAGATCATCGTCGGCGGGGACGAGCCGCCGCGAATCAATCCTGGCCCTGACCAGATTCCCCTCGCCGGCATCCAATAATCAGCCGCGGCAGCAGTTGCAAAAACGCAGCCGGAGGCGAATCATAGAGCCACTCCCTCGGGGAGAGTCCCCGTGACCCGTCGCCGTTGTGCAGTCGCCGTCTTGCTGGTTCTCGCCGTGAGCGCGTGGACGGACTCCCAGCCCACGGACGCCAAATCCGCGCCTCCGGCCCAGCGCCAGCCGATGACGCAGAAGACGCGCCTCTACGTCATCCGCGGCCTGCAATCGGAGATTGCGTTCGCCCGCAAGCCGTTCCCCCAGGGGACCAAGGGCATCACCCTGCACGAGGACGGCACCACCACGCCCGCAGAGGGCCAACTGGCGCAGGAGGTCGCGGTGATCGCGGTCCGTCCCGGCGACCGCGTCACCATTACTAACATCAGGATCGCCAAAGACTTCATCCTGTTCGAGCTCAACGGCGGTCCTATGAAAAAGAAAAAGTGGCATGACCACATCGGCGTGGGCGTGGAGGGCGCCCCCACGGTGACGCAAACCCCACAGCAAACTCCCGACCATTCCCGGGGCACGCTGCTGATTCTGGCCTTCAAGGGTTTTGTCCCGGAGATCGCGCCGGAGGCGCTCAAGAAGATGCTGTATCCGGTGCTCGACTTCAGCAGCAAGTCTGCCGCCGAAGCCTACCTGGATACCATCCCGCCCAAAGCCAAGGAAGCGATTCAGAACCACCAGGTGCTCGTCGGCATGGACCAGGAAATGGTGATCTATGCCAAGGGGCGGCCGCTGAGGAAGATCCGCGAGACCGACGAACGCGGCAAGCCGTACGAGGAATGGCTGTACGGCGAACCTCCGCAGGACGTGGAGTTCGTGCGCTTCTCCGGCTGCGAGGTGGTGCAGTTGAAGATCATGAAGGTGGACGGGCAAAAGATCGTCCGCACCGAAAAAGAAGTGGACCTGAAGGAAGTTCGCCAAGCCGAGGCGCGCAAGCGAGAGCAGGAGGCCACCAAGCCACAGCCGGTGGCGAACCGTCCCACGCTGCGGCGTCCGGGGGAAGAAGACGATCCAGCCGTGCCGCACAGGACCGCGCCGGCGACACCCGGTCCCATCGACCCCAACGAGACCGATCCCACGCTGGGCCCGCCGCGCAATCCGCCGCCCGCGCCGCCTCCACCGCAGAATCCCGCTCCGCCCGGCGATCCCAACGCAACCGGACGGTGGGTGGATCCAGCATTCTTGTAGAAATGCGGCATGGTGCGTCTCGGCATGAAGTTCGGAGGCTGTTGCCTAGAAGCGCACGCCTGAGTTGGCGCGGAGCCGCGCGCCCTTTTACACTATTGATGTGAAGATCGCACTCGGCCAGATCAATCCCACCGTCGGTGACTTTGAGGGCAACGCTGCCCGGATCATCGAGTTTGCGCGCCGCGCCCGCGACGGGGGAGCGGAGCTGGTGGTGTTTTCCGAGTTGTGCGTGTGCGGTTATCCGCCGCGCGATCTGGTGGAGAAGCCCTCCTTCGTCCAGGCGAACTGTCGGGCGGCCTCCCAGATCGCCGAGAGCACACGCGGCATCGCGGTGATTTGCGGCCTGGTGACACCAGCGCAATCCGACACTGGAAAATCCGTGATGAACTCAGCGGCGCTGTTGCGCGACGGCCGCATCGAGTTTCTTCAGTCCAAGATGTTGCTGCCCACCTACGACGTTTTCGACGAGATGCGCAACTTCGCCCCCGCCAAACACCAGGATGTGATGCCCTTCGGCGGACGCAAGCTGGCGCTTACCGTCTGCGAGGACGCGTGGAACGACAAGCACTTCTGGGACCGCCGCCTCTACGGCATCGATCCGGTGGAGATGCTGATGGGCGCGGGCGGCAACTTCGTCATCAACATTTCGGCCTCGCCCTTCCACATCGGCAAGCGCGAGTTTCGCACCCGCATGCTGGCGGCCATCGCCCGCGAGTACAAGGCGCCGCTGGTGATGGTGAACCAGGTGGGCGGCAACGACCAACTGGTCTTCGACGGCTCCAGCCTCGCGCTAGGACCGGACGGGCAAATGGTGGCGCAGGCCAAGTCGTTTGAGGAAGACCTCGTCTTCCTCGACACCGAAACCCTGGCCGGCGATTTACACCCGCAGGTGGAGGGCGCGGAGGCTAGCGCCTACGCCGCGTTGGTACTGGGCACGCGCGACTACGTGCGCAAGTGCGGCTTTGAGCGGGTGATCGTCGGGCTGAGCGGGGGCATCGATTCCGCGCTCACCGCTTGCATCGCCGTGGACGCGTTGGGCGCCGCGAACGTCACCGGCGTCGGCATGCCGGGACCGTACTCCTCGCGCGGTTCCATCGACGACGCTCGCTCACTCGCCACCAACCTCGGCATCCATTTCGAAACCTTGCCGATCGGCGACGTCTTCGACGATTTCCGCAAGACGCTCAAGCCTGCCTTCGCCGGGCGTCCCGAGGACGTAACCGAAGAGAACATCCAGGCGCGCATCCGCGGCACGCTGCTGATGGCGCTCTCCAACAAGTTCGGGGCGCTGGTGCTGACCACGGGCAACAAGTCGGAGCTGGCAGTGGGCTACTGCACGCTCTACGGCGACATGGTCGGCGGCATGGCGGTGATCTCCGACGTGCCCAAGACCCTGGTCTACCGCCTGGCGCGCTACGTGAACTCGCGCCGGCCGGTGATCCCGCAGGCGACGCTCGAGAAGCCGCCCTCGGCCGAGCTGCGTCCCAACCAGACTGACCAGGACACGCTGCCGCCCTACGAAGTGCTGGATACCATCCTCGAAGACTACATCGAGGATCTGAAGACTCCGGAGCAAATCGCGGCGGAGCGGCACTACGACCTGGCGCTGGTGCGCAAGGTGGCGCGCATGATCGAGCGCAGCGAGTACAAGCGCCAGCAGGCCGCGCCCGGCATCAAGATCACCGAAAAAGCCTTCGGCATGGGACGGCGTTTCCCCATCGCCCAGAAATTCGACGTGTGAGAAAGGACATCATGCAGCGTGCGCTGTTCCTACTGATCGTGTTGCTGGCGGCAACGAGCTGGGGCCAGCAGGCCTCGACCACAACCAGCTTGCCCGCGGCGCCCTCTTCACAGAAGCTGCCTTCCAAGGACACGGTGGAGTCGTTCATGCGGCACTGGTTCGGCTACGACCCCAGCATCACGTGGCAGGTGGCGCAGATTCGGCCCTCGGAGGTGCCGGGCTTCGCCGAAGTGGGGGTGGCGATGAACCGGGGCGGGCAGCAGCAGTCGATGGTGCTCTACGTCACGCCCGACGAGAAATACGCTTTCACTGGTGAGCCCATCTCCTTCGGCGCCGACCCGTTTGCGCTTGCGCGCAAGGAGTTGGCCACGAGCACCACCGGCATCGCGCGCGGCCCGGCCAGCGCCAATCTGATTATCGTCGAGTTCAGCGACCTGGAATGTCCGCACTGCAAGCAGGCGCAACCTGTCATCGACAAGCTGATGGGCGACTTTCCCAACGCGCGTCTCGTTTTCCAGCAGTTTCCCATCGAAGCGGCGCATCCCTGGGCCTTCAAGGCGGCTACCTGGGCGCAGTGTATCGGGCGGGCGAACAACGAGGCTTTCTGGAAATTCGTGAACGGAGTTTATGACGACCAGCTCAACATCGATCCCCAGAATGCCGATGCCAAGATGAAGGAGCACGCCACCGCCGCCGGCGCCGACGCCACGCGCGCCGCTACCTGTGCCGCCAGCCCCGAGACTGCCAAGGCAGTGCGCGATTCCCTGGAACTGGGCAAGGAGGTAGGCGTAAGCGGCACCCCCACCGTGTTTATCAACGGCCGCAAGATCGCCGGCGTCACCAGCATCCCCTACGACATGCTCAAAGACTGGGCCCGCTTCGCGGAGAGCCCGGCGCCGAAGTAACGCGAGAGCTACGACCCAAGCTGTTTCAGCGCAGCCTTGAGCGCGTCGAGCGCCAGATGGCTGGCGTGCATCGATTCATTCGGCAGACCTCCTACCGCGGCGACGATGGCTTGGCGTTGGAGCGCCGCGGCCTCAGCCGGAGTCAGGCCGAGGAGCATCTCCGTCAGCGCGGAGCCGCAGGCGATGGAGGCAACGCATCCGCGGGTGCGGTAGCGGGCTTCGGCGATACGTCCTGCGGCCAGCTTGAGGGTGAGCTGCATGATGTCGCCGCAGGCCGGATTCTCCACGCGCACGGAAGCGTCGGCGCCGGCGATCTCGCCCACGTTGCGCGGGTGCTCGAAATGGTCGAGCAGCTTGGCGGAGTACACGCGAGCGATTGTAGTGGTTTCGCTAGATCGATTTCACCGGGATCGCCGTCAGGTCGTCCACCAACCCCACTTCTTTCTGCACAAAGGGTTCGGCGTACTTCACGCCGGCCATCAGGCCGTAGAAGCGCGCCATGGCCTCGACGCGATCGCGGATCTCGGCCTGCGCCGGAAAGAGGCCCTTGCCGGCTTCCTGGTCGGTGAACTGCGACTTGTAAGTCAGGATGGACTGCAGGCGCGCTTCAAACTGCTCGGTGATGTCCACCACGAAGGTCGGGCGGACGTCGTAGTAAAGCGTGGCGTAAACGATCTTGAACGGACGGTGCGGCACGAGACCATCTAATTCAAGCTTGGCGAGTCCGGCGAGGAAGCACGCCTCGTAGCCCACGACCGAAGCCGTGTAGTGGTCGGGATGGCGGCCTTGCCAATAGGGAAGGATGACCACCTGGGGCCGGGTTTCGCGGACGACGCGCGCGATCTTCAGGCGGTTCTCCCAGGTGTTCTCCACGCGGCCGTCTGGGATGTCGAGGGCGCGCCGCCACCCCACGCGCAGGATGCGCGCCGAGGCTTCCGCTTCGCGAGCGCGGTCTTCTGCGGTGCCGCGCGTGCCCATTTCGCCTTGGGTCAGATCGAGGATGCCAGTCGCGTGGCCGCGCTCCGCCATCTTGAGCAGCGTGCCGCCGCAGGTCTGCTCGACGTCGTCACGATGGGCGGCAATGGCGAGGATGGCAACAGGTGGGATCATCTCTTTCGTTCCACCAGGAATCTCGCCAGCGCCTTCAGCGTCTCGGCCCGTGCTCCGAATGAGTCCAGCGCGGCACAGCCGGTATCCACGAGTTTGTCGGCCTTCTGGAGCGATTCTTCAATCCCGAACAGAGCCGGGTAGGTTGCTTTTTCGCTGGCCACGTCTTTGCCCGCGGTTTTGCCGAGCTGTTCGGAGGACTGGGTGACGTCGAGCACGTCGTCGGCAATCTGGAAGGCAACGCCCACGGCGCGCCCGAACTCGCGCAGCTTGTCCGCCTGCGCTTCGGAAGCTTCCGCGTAGATGCCGCCGCTCACGACGCTGGCGGTAATCAGCGCGGCGGTCTTGGAGCGATGGATGTACTCGAGCGTTTTGGCATCAGGCCGGGTATGCTCGGCTTCGAGGTCCATCACCTGCCCGCCGATCATGCCTTCGATAGTGCCGGTCGCGCGGGCGATCTCCTCGATGATGCGCACGCGGCGGTCTGCGGCGCAGCGCAGCCGCGCCAGCACTTCATAGGCGCGCGTCTGCAAGGCGTCGCCGGCAAGGATGGCCATGGCCTCGCCGAAGGCCTTGTGGCAGGTGGGCTGTCCGCGGCGAAGGTCGTCGTTGTCGAGCGCCGGCAGGTCGTCGTGGATCAGCGAATAGGTGTGGAGCATCTCCAGCGCCGCGCCCAGCTCCTCCACGCCTTCCGGCAGCGCGCCGGCGATGAAACGCGCGCCCTCCATCGCCAGGATGGGACGCAGACGCTTGCCGCCAGCGAACACGCTGTGCCGCATCGCCTGGTGGATGATCGAAGGATAGTCGGCAGCGGGCGGCAACAGCCGCTCCAGCGCGGCGTCGGCCAAGCGCCGTCCTTCTTCCAGTGTCTCCTTGAGCATGGACGGAGCAGTATAGCAAGTGGGCTGCGGACAAAACGCCACGGATTTACAAGGATCTTCACGGATATTGTTCTTGATCCGTGTTCATCGGCGTAGATCTTTACGGATTCTGTTCTTGATCCGTGTTTATCCGTGCAAATCCGTGGCTGCCTTTCCTATTTCGACGGTTTCAGCGACTGCTCCATCAGCTTGCCGAGGGCGGTAAACAGGTCGAGCGGCAGCGGGAAGACGATGGTGGTGTTCTTTTCCACTCCGATCTCGGTCAGCGTCTGCAAATAACGAAGCTGGATGGTCATGGGCTCAGTGGTCATCACGTGCGCGGCGTCCGCCAGGCGCTGGGCGGCGGCGAATTCGCCTTCAGCGTGGATGATCTTGGAGCGCTTCTCGCGCTCCGCCTCCGCCTGCTTGGCCATGGCGCGCAGCATGGACTCGGGCAGGTCCACCTGCTTCACCTCCACGTTGACCACCTTCACGCCCCAGGGCGCGGTGTGCTGATCAAGGATGGACTGGATGCGCGTGTTCAGCTTGTCGCGGTGCGAGAGCAGCTCATCGAGCTCCACTTCGCCCAGCACCGACCGCAGGGTGGTCTGCGCGAACTGTGAAGTCTGGTACAGGTAGTTGGTGACTTCGACCACCGCTTTGTTGGAATCGATGACGCGCAGGAAGATGACCGCGTTGACTTTCAGGGTGACGTTGTCGCGGGTGATGACGTCCTGCGGCGGGACCTCCAGCGCGTCCTGGCGCAGCGAGACGCGCACCATGCGGTCCACCGGCGCGAACACCAGGATCACGCCCGGGCCCTTGGCGGTGGGGAGCAGGCGGCCGAGACGGAAGATCACCCCGCGCTCGTACTCGGCCAGGATCTTGATCGAACTCAGCAGGTAGAGTCCGACGATGACGATGATGATGATAACTCCGAAGCCTTCAGGCATGGGAACCTCCAGTGGAACAGAGGATTGTATCAAGGCAGGGAGGAGGGAGCAGGGAAAGGCGGCCACGGATCTACACGGATAAGCAGGGATCAAAAGAAACATCCGTGCAAATCCGTGGCTGTTCTTGGTTTCTTATTTCACCGGCTCGACCGAGAGCCGCAAGCCGTCGATGCGCTTCACCCGAACGTGTTCGCCGGGGGCGACATTGGCAGAAGAGACAGCGTCCCAGAGTTCTCCGTGGACGAACACCTTGCCTTCAGGCTGAAGCGCGCCTTGTGCCACGCCGATTTCGCCGATCAATCCCTGAGAGCCGGTGACTACCTTGCTTCGCCGCGCCTTGATCACCAGGCCTACGAGGAAAACGGTGATCAACCCGATGGGCACGCTGACGGCGAGCGCCGTCACCAGGCGCACGCGCATTTCGGGGATGGGAGCGTCCACGAGCAAGAGCGCGCCCAGGATCATCAGCGCGATGCCGCCCACGGTGAGCGCGCCGTGGGTTGCGAACTTGGCGTCGAGGATAAACATCACGAACGCGGCCACGATCAGGATCAGAGCGGCATGGCGCGTGGGCAGGATGTTGAAGGCGAAGATGGCCA
>DATNJE010000286.1:0-3018 GCA_035604095.1 Terriglobales bacterium | reverse complement strand
CCGTCTCATCTTCGATATCAATGATTTCGACGAGACCGTGCGCGGTCCCTTCGAGTGGGACGTGAAGCGGCTGGCCACCAGCCTGGTGCTCGCCGGCCGTGAGGCGCACGGCACCGACAAGCAGTGTAAAGACGCAGTGCGCGTTTTCGTGCGCGCCTACCGGGAAGCGATGTTCGGGTTCTCGCGCATGACGGTCCTCGACCTGGCGCGCTACCGGGTGCACCGCCATCTTCATTTCGCGCCGCTACGGAGTGTTCTGCGGAAAGCCGAGCGCGCGACGCCGCGGCACAACCTGGAACGGCTGACGGTTGCTGCCGGAGGCTCGCGCCGTTTCAAACAGCAGCCGCCGCTGCTGACCCGGGTTGACAAGCCGACCGCGTCCCGGGTGCTGGCGGCACTGAAACCTTACCGGCAGACGCTGGCGCCCGAGCGGCAACACTTCTTCGACCAGTACCATGCCCTGGACGTGGCGTTCAAGGTGGTGGGAACCGGCAGTGTGGGCCTCCGCGACTACGTGGTGTTGATGCAGGGCAACGGCAAGATGGATGCGCTGTTCCTGCAAGTGAAAGAAGAGCCGCCTTCCTGCTATGCCCGCTACCTTCCCGACCTGCGGCCGGCGGAGCATGAAGGACGCCGCGTTGTAGAAGGCCAGCGTGCGATGCAGGCGCAATCGGACATTCTGCTAGGCTGGACTTCGATGCAAGGCCGCGACTACCTGGTACGGCAACTCTCTGACCACAAGGCGAGCATCGAGACCGAGGACCTTGCGGGCGATGGCTTGACCCAATACGCTCTCGTCTGCGGTGAAGTGCTGGCCAAGGGCCACGCGCGCTCCGGCGATCCGTGCGCGCTGGCCGGGTATCTGGGAGCGAGCCCCAAGTTCGATACCGCCATCGCCGCCTTCGCCGTAGGCTACGCCGATCAGACTGCCAGCGACCACGAGAAGTTCGTTGCGGCCGTCAAGTCCGGAAAGATTAAGACCGCGGGCAGCCCGCAAGCGGTGGGAAGGAGTTTGTCATCAGCCAAAGTGTGAAGCGACGTAACGGCTCGGGCGACGAGCTGGTGGAGATGGCGGCGCATGCCTGCCTGGTGGCCAAAGACGCAGCCACCAACCTGCAGGAACTGCTGGGCGGTTCCTCGCGGCTGGCGACGCTCGCGCTCCAGCAGTGCGAGCGCGAGCTCGACGAGTTGGAGCGGTCGGTTCACCAGAAACTGCCGCGAGCCATCACCCGAGTCAGCGAAGACAAGGCGCGCGAGCTGCTGGTCTGCAGCGCTTTCATCGGCAATCTGGAACGCATCAGCGACCTGCTGCTGTGGGTGGGGCAGCGCTTGAGCCTTCCTTCCAGCCGCCCGTCGGCCGCCGACCGGAAAACCATGAAGGATATGGTCTCCACCGTGGTCACCATGCTCGAACAAGCGCACGGTGGATTCATCGGCCGCGACGCGGAGTTGGCGCAATCGGTGCTCCGGCTCGATGCCAACCTGGATCGCATGCGGACGGAAGCTTTTCATCGCAACCTGCTGGGAAGGTCTAGCAACCAGGTGGAAGGCGTGGTGGAAACGCTCATGATGGTGCAATCCATCGAGCGGGCCGGAGATCATGCTACCAACCTGGCCGAGGAGCTGGTTTATCTGATTGAGCACCGCAGCATCCGGCACACGCGCAAGAAAATGCTGGAGAGCTGACGTTCAAGCCCGTTTGCGTAAGGTGCGGTGTCCCGCAGGGGCTAAAGCCGGCGTCTCCAGAACTCGTCCTGGGCGCGCGGCCCTGACCTTGAGATGCACGCCTTCTTCCTGCTGCAGATAGGCAATGATGTCGAAGAGGTTCTGCGCGTGCGGATTACCCGAGGGCCCGAGCATCCGCATCAGGCTCTTGGGCGAGCGGTGGACGATTTCTGAAAGCTCTTTGAAGCCTACGGTCGCGTTGATGTAGTCGCGCAGGATGGCTTTGCCGGTATCCACGTCGCCGGAAAGAAGGCTTTCGATGCCTTCGATGAGAAGCTCTTTGCGGAACTCGGGATCGCGCTCCACCCGGGCCTTGATGGTTTCCTTGAAATTTCGTGTCAGTGGCATGGTCATTTCACCGGCTTCTTTTTCCGTTGCTTGTAGTCCTGCCATCGGGCAATCGCTTCTCGAATGTCTCGCTGCTGCCGCTTTTTCGTGCCACCGGAGAGCAGAATGACAAGCTGCTCGCCGTCTTTGCCGAAATAGATGCGAAAGCCAGGCCCGAAGTCGAGGGTGTGCTCGAAGACCCCGCTTCCGACGCCTTTGACGTTGGAGAAGTTGCCCTGGCTGATCCTGGTCACGGCTGTCGCCACTTTCGCGGCTGCCTGGGCATTCAGGTCATCGAACCATTCGGCATAAGGGCTGCGGCCGCTCTGGTCCAGATATTCCCTGACTTCGACCACGCCTGATGGTAACATATAAGTTACCAATGTCAACACCTTTGCGTGTCATCACTGAACCGCGTCGAAGCGATAACCAGCGCCCCGGACAGTACGCAGGTAGCGGGGATTTTCCGGGTCCTCCTCGATCTTGCCGCGCAGGCGGCGGACGTAAACATCCACCGAGCGGTCGGTCACATACCGCGATTCCTGCCAGACGGCGTCCAGAAGTTGGTCGCGGCTGAAGACCTGGCCGGTGTGCCGCATCAGGTGCTCGAGCAGCCGGAACTCCGTCAGAGTGGTCGGCACCAGCACACCTGAGACCGTCAGGCTCATGGCGTTCGTATCCAGTTCAATGGGACCGGCGGCGAGCCGGGTCGGCGGCGCCGGCCGGTCGTAGCGCCGCAGGACGGCTTTGATGCGGGCCACCATTTCCCGCGGGCTGAAGGGCTTGGTGATGTAATCGTCGGCGCCGAGTTCGAGGCCGGCCACGCGGTCCGGCTCTCCCGTCCGGGCGGTCACAAAGATGATTGGGATCTTGGAGAGTGTGGGCGTTTTGCGGAGGCGGCGGCAAAGGTCCAGACCGTTGCCGCCCGGCAGCATAATGTCGATCAGGAAAAGGCTGGGGGGCGCA
>DATNJE010000285.1:0-5267 GCA_035604095.1 Terriglobales bacterium | reverse complement strand
TGGAATTCTGCCAGAAGCTGACGCAGGCCCAGCCGCCGGTGCGCGTGGCCCTGCTGGCCAGCGGCAGCGCCAGCCTCAATCCATCGGTCGCCCCGGTCATCCACCGCGACCGGCCTGCTGCTGAGATCGCCGAGGGCATTGCTCGGCTGCTGCGCTGACCCTTGGCCGGACAATCCAACAAAAAAGGCGGGCCGTGGCGGACCCGCCTAAAGGACAAACTGTACGCCGGCTCAGTCGGCCGACACGCACGCGTTCGATTTCTCTTTCTCGATGGCAGTCATCATGCTCTCGTCGTCGGAGAACTTGAACGATACCAGGCCGCGCTGCTGCGCTTCGCGCTCCTCCACCTTGCCAAGTAGCGCGATATCTTCCTTGGTCACCACCTTCACGCCCTTCGATTCCAGGCGCCGCTGGACCGCCTGCGGAGAAACCGGAGCGCCCTCGGGAGCGCTGGCCAGGTAGTGCAGCACCTTCTCGGCGCCGACCTCGCCGTCGTGGCGAGCGATGCCCACCAGGCCGTCACTGGCGCGGCGCGCCCAGCCCACCACGTACACGCCCGGCTCCACGTCGTTCTTCTTGGGATCGAAGACCTCGAACACCGGCGCCTTGGGATCCTCCGGATTGGGCCGCGTGGTGTAGCCGTCGCGGCCGCAGGGCAGCCCCAGCTTGGGATCGTGCACGTCGCCGATGGCGAAGATCATGGTGTCCACGTCGAGATCGGCGGTTTGATCCGTGGCCTTGGCGGCGGTGCCGCCGTCCTTGGCCACCAGGTTGTTCTCGGTTACGGTCAGGCGGTTGATGCGGCCGTCCGGCCCGGCGTGGATCTCCTTGGGCGAGGACAGGAAGCGGAAGGTCAGCCGCGGCATCACCAGCTCCTGGTTGGGATACTTCACCAGGGCAGGGAAGGTGGCTTCGGCGACCTTGGAAACGTCCTGGCCGACCGCCGTGATCTTGTCCTTCACCCGCTCCAGTTCCTGCTGGAAGAGTTTGCGGTCCAGGTGCATCTGGACGTGGGCGAATTCCTTCTCGTCGAACTTGGCCTCGAACGGCCCGCGGCGGGCGATGATGACCACCTCTTCCGTCTGCCGGTTGGGATCGTCCTGCAGCAGCCAGCGGATGATGTCCACCGCCACGTTGCCCATGCCGATGACGGCGATTTTCTTGCCGGTGGAGAAGTCGCGCGAGGCAAACGGCGGAAGCTGGTTGTAGAAATAGACAAAATCCTTGGCGGAATAAACGCCCTTGGCGTTCTCTCCGGGCAGGCCCAGGCTCTTGGTGCCCTGAGCGCCGACCGAGAACACCATGGCCGCGGGATTGAACTGCCGCAGGTCGTCGATGGTCACGGCCGATTCGCTGCCCACCGGCACGTGGCCGAAGTAAGACAGGTTGGGGTAGCTGAGCACCTTGGCGAACTGCTTGCGCAGGCCAATCTTCATCTTGTCTTTAACGGGATAAATGCCGTATTCGGCCAGCCCGCCGGGTTTGATGTCGCGATTCAGCAAAATCACCTGATGGCCCGCCTGCGCGATCTTCTGCGCCGCGAACAAGCCCGCCGGACCCGCGCCCACAACGAACACAGTTTTCATGCGGCTGCCCTCACACACTGAGATTATACGAGACGGATAGCTCCCGCTGCCCGGGACGGCCTCCAGACTATCGCAGCCGGCCACCGCCATCTGCGACGTAGGTCACTTGGGTGTGTGAGCTATGTCACTGTGGGGAGAGTATCCTAGGGGGCAGCATATCGGGCAGCCCGCGTGTCGCCGTCCCCCGTCCCCGGGGCTACTAAAAGGAGAGCAGAGATGGCCAACGATAAGGTCACCCTTACCGACCACCGCACCCAGAAGAGCTACGAACTGCCGCTAACCGACGGGCAACTCCGCGCCATGGACCTGCGGCAGATCAAGACCGGCCCCGACGATTTTGGAATGATGAGCTATGATCCCGCATACATGAATACCGCCGCCTGCCGGAGCGCCGTCACCTATCTGGACGGCGAGAACGGCATCCTGCGCTACCGCGGCTATCCCATCGAGGAACTGGCGGAGAACTGCACCTTCCTCGAAGTGGCATACCTGCTGCTCAACGGCGAGCTGCCCAACCAGAAAGAGTTGCAGGATTGGGTGGAGCAGGTGAGCCATCACCGGCTGGTGCACGAGAACCTGAAGAAGTTCATCGACGGCTTCCACTACGACGCCCACCCCATGGGCATCCTGACCAGCACCATCGCCGCGCTCTCCACCTTCTATCCCGAGGCGCACAACATCAAGGACAAGCTCAACCGCAAGCTGCAGATCCTGCGCCAGGTGGCCAAGATGCCGACCATCGCCGCCTACGCCTTTCGCCATAGCCTGGGCCTGCCCTACGTCTTCCCGGAGAACGACCTCAGCTACACCGAGAACTTCATGCACATGCTGTGGAAGCGCACCGAGCCCCGCTATCAGTCGAACCCGGTGCTGGCGCGGGCGCTGGACGTGCTCTTCATCCTGCACGCCGACCACGAGCAGAACGCCTCCACCAGCGTGATGCGCGCCGTGGGCAGCTCGAATGCCGACCCCTTCGCCGCCACCGCCGCGGCCTGCGCCTCCCTCTCCGGCCCGCTGCACGGCGGCGCCAACGAGGAAGTGCTGGTCATGCTGGCGCAGATCGGCTCCGTGGACAACGTGAAGGACTACGTCAAGCACATCAAGGAAGGCAAGGGCAAGCTGATGGGCTTCGGCCACCGCGTCTACAAGAACTACGATCCCCGCGCCCGCATCATCAAGCGCACCGCGGAAGAGGTGTTCAAGGTGACCGGCCGCAATCCCAAGCTGGACATCGCGCTGGAGCTGGAGAAGATCGCGCTCGAGGACGAGTACTTCATCAAGCGCAAGCTGTATCCCAACGTGGACTTCTATTCCGGGATCATCTACCAGGCCATGGGCTTCAAGCCGGAAATGTTCACCGTGCTGTTCGCCATCCCGCGGGTGGCGGGCTGGCTGGCCCAATGGCAGGAAATGCTGGAAGATCCGGAGCAGAAGATCGCGCGTCCGCGGCAGATCTACATCGGAGAAGAGTTGCGGCACGTGAACGGAAAGTCCGTCGGGCTGCGCGCCGTGGCCAGCGATTAAGGACTAGGATTCCTCCTCCAGGAATCCCCGCCCCGGCAGGCGATGCTTGCCGAGGATTTTCTTTTCCAGAATGTCTAAAGCGGGCAGGGCTCGCGCCCAGCGGCGCGAGCCCCCAACCGGTCAACCCCTTGCTTACCGGAACTGATTTTCAAACGGGTTCGGGACGATGCTGAGCTCGCGATTGAGCCGATCATTGTCCCTCTCCCGAACGCATACGAAATTAGCCGCGTCATTCGTGCTGCCGGTGCCGATATACTTCGCCGCCCGCGGGTAAGGGCATAGCGGCCTGGTTTCCACCGTCACGCCGCTCACGACCTTCGAGGCGATGATTTGTGCCGGCGCCACGCCGGTTTCACGCCAGTTGATCACTGCGTCGAAGGCGTCGAAGACGTTGGGTCCGTTGCCGCCGCCGCAATGACCCATGCCCGGCAGCATGAAGAGACGGGCAAAGTCTTCCACGTGCGGGCCATTGCGCTCGTCTTCCAGCACATGGTTGTAGTAGTTGACCGAGTTCATCGAAGGGATGATCTGATCGGCCCAGCCGTGGGTGATGATCACCTTGCCGCCATGCCGGCGGAAGCGGGAGAGGTCGGCATGGTCCGAGGCCACGATGTCGGTCCACCGCCTCTCCGAGAAGAAGAAGTCGTGCTCGAAGGTGGGATAGGTGATGGTGTGCCAGTCGAAGCTCGGGTTCTGCTCGAGCCAGTCCTCGAACCAAACGTTGGGGATGCTGAAGGGGAGGATCGCCGTGGCGCTGGTGTTGCCCAGCGTGCCGATGGACGCGCCGCGCTCGAGGCCGTGCCACAGCCGCGGCCCGTTCGGCCTGCCCTTGCGGTCAACCTCGCGCGGGCCATCCCAGATCTTCCAAATGGCGGTCGCCTCCTGCGGCGTCAGGCACAAGGTCGGATCGGTGGGCGCGTCGGGAGCGCCGCAGATCAGGGTTGCGGGGTGGAAGTGGCACTTCCGCGGGTCGCCGATAACGCCATCGACGACGCCGTCCAACGCATCGCAGGCGGCGACTGCGGCCGCCGTGGCATTGTTCAGCTTCGTCTGCGAAACCCCGGCTCCTCCCACTTCGAGGTTCATGACCACGGCCGGCCAGAGCTGGGCGTCGGACAAGCGGTCGAAGCTGACCGCTGGCGAACCCGCCCAGATGCCGTCATAATCGTCGGGGTGATCCTGCGCTTCGATGAGACCCTGGCGTCCGCCGGTCGAGCAGCCGTTCCAATAGGAGAAAAGCGGCGGTTTGCCGTAGTAGGCGTCGATGATGAACTTCGTCTGCAGCGCCAATTGGTGCAGCGAGCGCGTGGCGAAGTCGACAGCCAGCCCGAAATTGAGCGAGCCATCGGGATTGAGAACGAAGGTACCGCTGCCGCCGGCATGCCCGGTGTCGGTCGAGGCGGAGGCGTAGCCGGCGTTGAGCGCGGAAACCAGCGAGGAGATCGAGCCGGCATAGCCGCCGCCACCCACGCCCTCATAGCGCTCGTTCCAGGTGGTCTCCGGCAGCCACATCTCGATATTGATCCCCGAGGGCGTGAAGGTGCCGTTGTCGTTGGGCACCACGACCGTGACCCGGCAGAAGGACTGGTTGACGGCGTTGCCGCCGGTCAGCGTCAGCGGCGACGCGCCGTCCAGACGGCTGATGGTCGCTCCCGGCGCCACATCCGAGGCCCCGGCGCCGTTGACGCCCGAGCTGTTGAAGACCGCCCCGTCGGGCAGGGTCAGGCTGGTAAGGTTCTGGCAGGGCGTCGCTGCCGCGCTGTACGGCGAAAACAGGGCCATCGACGCGAGCAGCGCCGCGGTAAGCCACAAGAATCCGTTTCGGCTATTCATCAAGGTCCTCACGAGTGTGTCAGCTGAATTCGCCCGGAACCGGGCGTGGACTTTTACGTCGGCTTCAAGCTGCTGTCAAGGACAATTACAAACCTTTACATTCTTGGGAATATAGCGGGTCCGCCAAACCCCCGCGTCCGAGCGCGTGCGCGCCCGGAGTATCGCCGGTGGAACCGCTTGACGCGCCGGTGGTTTGTGCGTCAAAATGTCTAACATGAAATCGGCGAGCGTGCGCGAAGTGCAGCACCAGTTCGCCAGGGTGCTTTCGTGGGTGGCGCGCGGCGAAGAAGTTCACGTGTATCGCCGCAAGCAACTGGTCGCCAA
>DATNJE010000284.1:0-15113 GCA_035604095.1 Terriglobales bacterium | reverse complement strand
GCACGGTGCGGCCCGCAGCCTGGTCGAACTCGAAATCGAGTTCGAGCGAAGCCTCGACCCGGCTGGCCGCGTCGGCGGCCGGCTCCAGCCCGATCTCGATTTGTTGCGCGCAGGCCATAGTCTCAACTGATGAACAGCCTGGTGGTGAGCGCCGGATGCTCCATCGCGCCCCAGTCCAGCAGCGGCGTGAAACACGAGACGTCATCGACTGAGCAATCGCGGCTGCGCGCGGCAGCATCGATCAATGCCGGCTTCAGGTTCCACAGAATGCGGGTGGCCTCGCTCTGCCCGATCGGCAAAAGCCGCTGGCAGGCCGACACCAGGCTGGAAAGTGATTGATGCAGGTAGGCCAGCACCGCGCGCTCCTCATCCAACCCGAGAACGCCCGCAACCAGCCCGAAGGCGGGACTGTGATGCACGACGCTTCGCGCCTGCCGCGCAGCAGCGAGCGCCTGCCTGACGAGCGGGAACTCGCCGAGTCCGAGGACGGCCGACAAGAAATGCTGTCCCAGCGCGGCGCTGCCGGCGCGGCTTTCTCGCGCGGGCTTGAGTGCGCCTAAGCGCTGGTTGATCTCGACCCAGCGTTCGCTGGCGAACGCGTTTACTCCGGCCAGACGAAATGCTTCGCGGCAGAACACTGCTTCCATCACTCCCGCTTCTTCTGCGTATCCGCGGAGGAACTCAGGCACGCCAGCAGGCGTCAGCAACTCGCACGCGGCGAGAGACTCCAGACCGAAAGACTGCGCCAGCGCGCCGATGGGCAGAGCGCTGTCTGCCAGATGCAGAAGGCGGAGATATTCGAGGTCGCCGCCCGGCGATTGTTCAGTGATGATGCTCATGATGGTGGCCGTGTTCGTGAGAATGTGCAGTGAGCGGAGCGTGCGCATCGATCACGGAATGCCGCGTTTCGGCAGGCAGGGTGAGCTTTTCCTCCACCCACTCGACCACCTGCGCCAGCCCGACTTGATCGCGCAGGTTGGTGAACAGGAACGGACGTTCTCCGCGCATCTTGCGGGAATCGCGTTCCATCACTTCCAGCGACGCGCCAACGTAAGGCGCGAGATCGATCTTGTTGATCACCAGCAGGTCCGAGCGCGTGATGCCGGGGCCGCCTTTGCGCGGAATCTTGTCGCCCTCGGCGACATCGATGACGTAGATCCACACGTCCACCAGCTCCGGACTGAAGGCCGCGCCGAGATTATCGCCGCCGCTCTCCACGAACACCAGCTCCAATCCGGGCAGCGCGTCTTCCAGTTCGGCGATGGCCTGCAGGTTCATGGAAGCGTCCTCGCGGATGGCGGAGTGCGGACACGCTCCGGTCTCCACGCCGCGGATGCGCTCGGCGGGCAGCGTGCCCTGGCGCAGCAGGAATTCGGCGTCCTCTTTGGTATAGATGTCGTTTGTCACGACCGCCAAACTATACCTGGGCCAGAGCTTCTGGCTGAGCCGGTCTACCAGCGCAGTTTTGCCCGAGCCCACCGGCCCGGCGATGCCGATGCGAAAAGCCCGCTGCGTCTCGCGTGTGTGCATTGCACTCTCCTGTCCGCGCTTGCGGAGCAGAAGTATGCCACACGGGAAAGCGCCGCCGCTGCCCGGCGGCAAAAAACTTTCCTTATCGCGCGCATAAAGTAAATTTCTGAAGAAGATTCCGATTTCACGCAGCAAAACTATGAGTTGGACTGTTACCCCGCGCGCCGGTACTCTCGCTGCAACGGTGGATACGGAGATCGCTTAAGGGTTGCGTCCTGCAATGAGGGGCATCGGACGCACTTGGGGGCCGGCTTCGTGGGAGTGGCGCTCGCTGGCGCTGCATGAAGTCGGCTCTGCTGCAATCGCAGGTCAGTTATTCAACAGATAGCCGTATGGGTTTGAGGGGTCGTGCAGGGGCAAAAGGTTGTTCCTCTGTGCGTGGGGGCAGCGTTCATCGGAGCGGCGCTGTCGGAGCGGCTTTTTGGAACTGACGAACGTCCGCCGTCATTCCAGGAGGCCGCTCGTTACCCTTTTGGGCGCTCGCCCGGGCGCGGTTCACTCCGCTTTTCCATCCGATACCAGAGAAACGCCGTTACTTATCCGCCGGAAGCTCCAGGCGCTTGAGAATGCCGCTGACCGGGTCCAGCAGGATGACGTAGGGCTGGGCCCGATGAATGGCCTGGGGATAGAAAGCGATCAGGCCGCTCGAGATTTTCACTGCTTCAAAAGCCCGCCGCGTGGCCCGGTTGCGCGTCTCGCCGCGCCGGATGAGGCTGGATGAAGTCTTGTGTGATGGCATGCGCAGATTGTTGCAGAGCTTCTCCCGGTCGGCAAGAAACCGCCGTAACCACTGGGCCATTACCGACGTGATGTTTACGCGCGGCGGGCGCGGGATTATGTTGGAGTCGTTGTAAGGCAGTTCTGGGGGAGGGCTGCCATCGGCGTCCTGGATCTAAACGGATCCAGGACGCTCTTATTTTTGGCGGCTGCCGATTTGAATCCCTCCCGCCTGTGCGATAGCATCGCCTGCGGATGCGAACTCGCCTCCACGTGCTTCTTCGCCGCCCCGCTTTTCTGCTGGCTGTTGTGGCATTCCTTGCTGCGGTGCTGGTGCAGTCCGGCGACCTCGGTTCCAGCGACACCATGCACCGCCTGCAGGCGACGCATTCCTTCTGGACCTCCGAGCCCGCGGTCTTCCCCGACGATTACCCGGAGTTTGGCTTGCACGGCCGCGGTGGCAAGCTCTATGGCTGGTACGGCATCGGCCAGTCTCTGCTGATGCTGCCTTTCGACGTAATCGGCACCTACCTGGAGCGGCTGCCCGTTCTGGCCAATTACAAAGAGGATCCCAGCATTCGCGGCATCATCGTTGCCTACTGCACCAACGCTCTGGTGTCGGTCTTGACCGCTCTGGTGTGCTTCCGCCTGCTGCGCTGGTTCGGCTTCACCGTGAAGCAGGCGATTGCAGGTGTGCTGGCGCTGCTCTTTTGCACCACCCACCTGCATTACACCCAGAACATGATGGAGAACAACTACATCATGCTGCTGACGCTCACCGGCCTGGCGTTCCAGTACCAGTGGCTGCGCACCGGGAGCCGCCGGGCGTTGCTTATCGGCTCCGCGGCGCTGGGACTGAATCTGTTGACCCGTTTGACCACCGGCTTGGACCTGGTTGCGGTCGGCGGCTTTCTGTTGCTGGTCTCGTGGTTCACCGGGGTGCGCGGGCGGGCCCTGCTGGAGCGGATTATCTCCTACCTGCGAGTGGCCGCACCCGTATATGCGGTGTTCATTCTTCTCGACCGTATCTACCAGTGGTATCGCTTTGGCTCGTTCTTCAACACCTACATCGGCGTTTTTGGGCACGAGCAGAAGCTGCTCAACCCCGAGCTGCCGTCTAACTATCCGTTCGAGACGCCGTTCCACGTGGGTTTCTTCGGCGCTCTTTTTCAGCCGGAGAAATCCATTTTTCTGTTTGACCCGCTGCTGGTGTTGACGGCCATCGTGGCCATCCTTCTCTGGAAGCGGTTTGGGCCCGAGATCAAGGCCTACCTCTGCGCCTTCACGCTCCTGCTGCTGGCCTATATCTGCTTCTACGCGCGCTACACGGTGTGGAACGGAGACTTCGCCTGGGGCGATCGCTATGTTTCAACCACGGCGGAACTGGTTGCGTTCATCTCTGTGCCCTTGCTACTGCGGCATGGGGCACAAGTGGGCCGCCTGGTGCGGGCAGTCGGGATGGCGCTGGTGGCCGCCAGCGCCGCCATCCAGCTCGCGTCACTGGCATTCTGGGTGCCGCTGGAGATCTATCAGATGGAAACCCTCGGCCATCCCACCTTCGTCATCGGGCTGCGCTTCGAGAATATTGCCGCGTTTGCCCTGGGAAAGGTGCAGGCATGGGGTCTCTTGAATTACGCCATGAAGTGGGACGACTGGGATTACGTCCGCATCACCACCTGGAACTTTCTTCCATTCGTTCTCAAGCGGGCCGGCTCGGCGCCGGCTTGGGTGGTCGAGACTGCGACCGTTCTCTGGATCGCCGGCATCGGAGCTCTGCTTGTCCTGCTGGCGGCCATCCGCCGCAGGGCGATCAGGGGAGAGTTTGAAATCAGCGGTGGTCCGGCTTAGTCGCCAGCCGCATCCGCCATGGCCGCGGCGCGTCTCCTTTTGCCGGCTACAACGGGCACGGCCCACACCACGACGCGATATCCCAGCAGCACACCCAGCACGATGCCGTACTCGATCGGCCGATGGTGGTCTTTCTTCATCGCCCAGGTGAAGTGCACGATGGCCACCGTGGTAGTCACGTAGATCAACCGGTGCAGCCACTGCCAGCGCCGCCCGCCCAGCCGCTGAATCATCTTGCGGGTCGAGGTCACGGCCAGCGGGATGAGCAGCACGAACGCGGTGAACCCCAGGGTGATGAACGGACGCTTGTACACGTCCTTGGCCATGCTGTGGACGTTGAACGCCTGATCGAGCCAGATATAGGTGAGAAAGTGCAGGCAGCCGTAGAAGAAGGCGAACAGCCCGATCATCCGGCGCAGCCCGATGAGCCAGAGCTGGCCGGTGAGCCTGCGCAACGGCGTGATGGCGAGCGTGACCAGCAGGAGTCTCAGTGTCCAGTCGCCGGTCGAGTGGGTGATGGCCTCGATGGGATTGGCGCCCAGGTTGGCCGTCGCGGCCTTCCATACGAGCAGCCCCAGCGGCACCAGGCAGGCAGGGAAGATCGCGAGTTTGAGCCAGCGGGTGCGCGTCACGGTCGTCAGTAATACTTGCGCAGATCCATCCCGGCGTAAAGTTGCGCCACCTGGTCGCCGTAGCCGTTGAACGGCCGGGTTGGGATCTTCTTGATCGAGGCGAAGAAGCCGCTGCCGTCGATGCGCCGCTCCGTCCGCTGGCTCCAGCGCGGATGGTCCACGTCCGGGTTGACGTTGGAATAGAAGCCATACTCGCCGGGCGCAGCCTGGTTCCAGGTGTTGATGGGCTGCTGCTCCACCAGACGTATCTTCACAATCGATTTGGCGCTCTTGAAGCCGTACTTCCACGGCAGCACGATGCGCACCGGCGCGCCGTCCTGGTTGGGCAGGGCCTCGCCGTAGAGACCCACGCACAAGATGGCCAGCGGGTGCATGGCTTCGTCCAGGCGCAAGCCTTCGAGGTAGGGCCAGTCCAGGATGCGAGCCCGCTGTCCCGGCATCTGCTTGGGATCTAGGATGGTGGTGAACTCCACGTACTTCGCCTTCCCCAGCGGCTCGACCTGCTTGAGCAGGCTGCTCAGCGGGTATCCCACCCACGGGATCACCATCGACCAGCCTTCCACGCAGCGATGGCGGTAGACGCGGTCTTCGAGCGGCGCCAGCTTCAGGATGTCGTCGATATCGAACGTGCGCGGCTTCTGCACCAGGCCTTCCACCTTCACCTGCCAGGGACGGGTGCGGAAGTCCTTGGCCAGTTGTGACGGCCCGTCCTTGTCGGTGGAGAACTCATAGAAGTTGTTGTAAGTGGTCACGTCCTTGTAGGGTGTGAGCTTTTCGTCGGTGCCGAACGGGCCTTTGACCGTGCTCAGCTTCGCGCCAGCCTGCGCCACCTGGGCGGGAGACGCCATTTCCAGCAGCCGGCGTCCGGCGAGCAGTGACGCCCCGGCTGCCGCCGCTCCCGCCATGAACGTGCGCCGGCTCAGGTAGGCGCGCTTGGGCGTGATCTCGGACGAGGCAATGTCGGCAGGCTTCTTGATCAGCATGTTTACCCCCACAACCTTGGTACGTATTCCACCGACTGGCGGATTGCGCCCTATACATCAGACTCACAGGACGGGCAAAAAGTTTCGTGCGGAAGCCGTTGAGTTGCTGCGCTGGAGAAATGGTGTTGAATGGACGGATAATATCGTATTAAACTGCACAGCCTATGGATCTGCTTCGTCCCCGAGATGCCGCCACCGTGCTGGGCATCAGCTATCCCACGGTGAAGCAGTGGATCTACAAAGGCAAGCTGCGCACCGTCAAGACCGCTGGCGGCCATCACCGCATCCCGCAGAGCGAACTCGACCGCTATCTGCACCGGCTGCGCGAGAAGCCGGGCCCGGAGCGGCGCCGCAATTTCCGCCGCATCAGCGGGCGCAACCAGCTCGTCGGACGCGTGCTCGAGGTGCGCACCAGCGGCTTGATGGCCCAGGTGAAGCTCTCCATCGGCGGCCAGACCATCAACTCCATCATTACCGCCGACGCGGTGCGGGAGATGCGGCTGAAACGGGGCGATACCGCGGCCGCCCTCATCAAGTCCACCGAGGTGATGATCGTCCGGGTGTGAAGCGGAGGTGAACTCGCATGTCGACCTCGCCCCCAGCCATCGCCGAACCCAGGGCCCGTATCCGCTTTGACCGCAACGAACTCTCGGGCGCCTTCGGCGATATGGGCACCGATTTCCCGCTCATCGCCGGGATGATCCTGGCTGCGGGGCTGAACCCCGCCAGCGTGCTCACCCTCTTCGGCATCATGCAGATTCTCACCGGATTGCTGTACGGCATTCCCATGCCGGCGCAGCCGTTGAAGGCGATGGCGGTCCTTGTCATTAGCCATAAGGCGAGCGGCGCCGCGCTGTTCGGAGCTGGCCTGGCGATCGGTGTGGTGATGCTGGTGCTGGCCGCCACCGGCCTGCTTACGCTCCTCGCAAATGCTGTCCCGAAATCGGTGGTTCGTGGGATCCAGTTCGGACTGGGCCTTCAGTTGGCGACGCTGGCGTTGCGGGATTATGTGCCCGCGGAAGGCGCTGGCGGTCTCATCCTGGCGCTCGTGGCTTTTTTTCTTACGCTCTTGCTGCTGGGGAACCGGCGCCTTCCTCCAGCGCCATTCGTGCTCGCATTGGGGCTTGCCTTTGCGCTGCTGTTTCGGGTTCATCCCAGGCTGCTCGTCCAAGGCGTCGGATTCGTTCTGCCCGCGCTGCATGTGCCCACCCGCCACGATATCTGGGTCGGCTTCTATCTGCTCGCCATCCCGCAGCTCGCGTTGTCCTTCGGCAACTCGATTCTGGCGACGCGGCAGGTCACCGCCGACTTGTTCCCCGGGCGTGATCTCACGATCAAGAAGATCGGCCTGACGTACTCGGCCATGAATCTTGTTAACCCATTCTTTGGCGGCGTGCCGACCTGCCACGGATCGGGCGGGATGGTGGGACACTACACTTTCGGAGCGCGAACCGGCGGCTCGGTCATCATCTACGGTCTTTTCTATCTGATACTCGGTCTTTTCTTTTCCGCAGCCTTTCAGCAAGTCATTCCTCTGTTTCCCAAACCAGTGCTGGGGATCATGCTGCTGTTTGAAGCCCTGGCCTTGATGCTTCTCTGTCGTGACATGGCGGCGTCGCTCGGGGATTTCGCCGTGGTCCTCGTGGTGGGACTGAGCGCAGTGGCGCTGCCTTATGGGTATGTGGTCGGACTCATCCTCGGGCTGCTGCTTCACTACCTGTTCTTGAACCGGCTTCGGCGCCTCGGGCGCGAGCAGACGAAGTAGCCAGAGACCTTACTATCGTCGGGAGTCCCTCACTGTATGGATGTTGGGGCATCCTTTTCAATCTCCGCCTTAGCGCTGAGAAACTCCTCGCTCCATTGCTTGCCGGAACACTCGGCGCACTCGTCGATGGTGTTTCCTACCGCGAAACAGTGATAGCACGGCCGGCCCTCGTTGCTGGGAAATTTTCCGCACTGCGGACAAGGATCAAACGGCCCAGCTTCGCCGTTGCGGTGCTCCTCATAAAGTTGGTGTTCACAAACTATGCACATGGCATCCCTCCAATTCAGGTGGGGCACAAACCTACCACAGGTGGAAGGTAATCGCGGTAGAGGAAGGACAACTCAGGGCCATTCTTCCCCTGCATTCGCCGCCACCAGGTTCTATTGGTCAAAGCCTACGAAGACCGGCTCGGGCTGAAGCTCGATGCCGAACTGGTCGAGGACGCGTTGCTGAATCTCGTTTTTCAGGGCGATGATATCGGCCGCGGTTGCGCCGCCGCGGTTGACGATGGCCAGCGCGTGCTTGCGGGAGATTCCTACCGGCCCGCGCGCCAGCCCTTTGGTGAAGCCCGCGTGTTCCACCAACCATGCCGCCGCCAGCTTGATCATGCCGTCGCGGGCGAAGAAGTTGGGAATCGGGCCGGCGCGGGCTTGTAGTTGTTCGAATGCCTCACGCGTGAGCAGCGGGTTCTTGAAGAACGATCCTGCGCTGCGGCAGTCGTCGTCGCCAGGCACGATGATCATGGCCTTGCTGAGACGGATGGTGCGCACCGCCTCTCTCGTTTCCGCCAGTGTTGGCGGGCTGCTGCGGCTGGCGAAGTGGCGCTTCAAGTCGGCATACTCGATGTGCGCAGTTCCTCCGGGCGCCAGCGCGAACGTCACGCGCAAGACGATATAGCGCCCCCGCTCCCGCGTGTTGAAGATGCTGGTGCGATAGGCGAAGCCGGAGCCGGCATTTTCCAGCTCGCGGAACTCGCCGCTGGCGGTGTCGAGCACGCGTACGCTGGTAATGGTGTCGGAGACCTCCTGCCCGTAGGCGCCGACATTCTGCACCGGCGTGCCCCCGACCGACCCCGGAATGCCGCTCAAGCACTCAATGCCCGCGCAATTGCGCGCGACCGCGTGCGTGACGAAGCCGTCCCAATCTTCGCCCGCGGCGGCTTCGAACGTCGTGCGGGAGCCGTCGTGCCGCTCCGTGATCCCAGTCAGCGCGATTTTCAGTACCAGGCCCGGCCAGCCCGTGTCGGAGATGACGAGGTTGCTGCCGCCACCCAGCACGAACAGCGGCCATCCACGCGTCTGCGCTTCCGCGACGGCCGCGCGCACATCTTCCTCGCTGCGGGCTTCAACGAAGTAGCGCGCCGGACCGCCAACCTTGAAGGTGGTCAGTGGCGCCAGCGGGATTTGTTGCTGGATTTGCACGCGGCCCAGAATAGCAGAGAGGGTCAGGGCTTCGGTTCCTGGGCAATGAAGGCCTTCACCGCGATCTGGTTTGGCTGAATGCCGACCGGGACCAGGGTGTGCAGCGCGAAGGGAGCGGGGTTGGCCTTGGTGGTCTTGTCGCGCTTCAGGATGACGGCTACGTCGCCGGCGAGCGCGTCGGCGACCAGCAGGAAGTGCTGGTTCGGACTGAGCTCCAGCGTGTCGGGACGGCTGCCCACTCCCACCGTGGTAACCAGCCTGCCGGTGTCGATGCTGTAAACCGCTACCGCGTCGGCGCCGAAGTTGCTCACGTAGAGCAGGGAATTGTCGCTGCTGACGAGCGCGTGCGAAGGGTGCGTGCCGATCAGGAAGCTGCCGCCGACTTCGTTGGTCAAGGTCTCGATGACAGAGATGCTGTCGGAATCGAAGTTGCACACGAACAGCTCGCCGCCGTCGGGCTTGAGCGCCAGGCTGACCGGCGTCTTGCCGACGTCGAGCAGGGTAAGCAGGCTCCCGGCCCGCAAGTCCAGCACCGCGACTTGCGCCGAGCCGCTGCAGGCGACGAACGCCTTGCTGGAATCCGGCAGGATGGCCACCTCCCCCGGCTCATGGCACACGGCGATGGTCCCGCGGACCTGGTTGCGGTCGGTGTCGATGAGCGAGACCGAGTCGCCGCCCCGGTTGGAGACCACCACGGTCTTGCCATCCGGCGAAACCCGTGCCACGCCAGGTGCTCCGCCCACGCCCACGGTCACCAGCACGCGGCGCGCCTCCAGGTCGAGTACCGAGACGTTAGCCGAGCCGGAATTGGCTACGTAGCCGCGCTTGCCGTCGGGCGACACATCGATGAAGTACGGCGCGTGGTGTACCCCGATGGCTGCCACCACCAGGTTGCGCTCGGCGTCGATCACGCTGACGTTGTCGGAACCAGTGTTGGCCACGTAGAGTTCGTTGCGCACCGGACTGGCAGTCACGCCGGTGGGATTGCGGCCTACGGGAATGGTCTTGATGGCGCGGAAGCTGTAGAGATCAAGGACAGTAACGCTGTTGCTGCGGCCGTTGGTGATGTAAGCGTACTGGCGCAGGTCGGGAAGCGGTTCGCGCCGGCAGCCGCCCAACGCGAGCAGGCAAAAGCCCGCGAGGCCGGCGGCGATCTGCTTCCTGAAACTCAACGTCTAGCGAGTGGCTGCGGCCGCGGGCGTCAGTTCGCGCCGCAGCACGGCGGCGATCTGCCGCACCTCCAGCATCAATTCGTCGAACTGATCGGGATAGAGCGACTGCGGGCCGTCGGAGAGCGCGCGGTCGGGATCGTTGTGCACTTCGATGATCAGGCCATCCGAGCCCACCGCCACCGCCGCCCGCGAAAGCGGTGTCACCTTGTTGCGCTTGCCGGTGCCGTGGCTGGGGTCCACCAGGATGGGAAGGTGGCTCAGGCGATGCACTGCCGGCACCACACTCAGGTCCAGGGTGTTGCGGGTGTGGTCGGCGAAGGTGCGCACCCCGCGCTCGCACAGGATCACGTTGTAGTTGCCTTCGCACATCACGTACTCGGCGGCCATCAGGAATTCTTCCAGCGTCGCGGCCATGCCGCGCTTGAGCAGCACCGGCTTCTTCGACCGCCCGGCGCGCTTCAGCAGCGAAAAGTTCTGCATGTTGCGCGCGCCGATCTGGATGACGTCAGCATACTCTTCCACCAGCTCCAGCGACTCGTTGTCGATGGCCTCGGTGACGATGCGCATCCCCCAGCGCTCGCGCACTTCCGCCAGGATTCGCAAGCCTTCTTCGCCGAGTCCCTGAAAAGAGTAAGGCGAGGTACGCGGCTTGTAAGCGCCGCCGCGAAAGAACTGCGCTCCGGCGCGATGCACGCGTTCGGCGATGGCGAAGGTCTGCTCGCGGCTCTCTACTGCGCAGGGCCCGGCAATGACCGCCAGCTCCGGCCCGCCGATGCTGGCCGAGTTGCTGAAGCGGACAACCGTGTTGTCCTGCTTGACGTCGCGACTCACCAGTTTGTAGGGTTTGGTGACGCGGATGACTTCAGCGACACCCGGCATGTCTTCCACGCCGAGTTCCACCTCGCCGCGGTTGCCGGTGATGCCGATGGCGGTGCGTTCCGCTCCGGGAATGGCGTGGGCGCGGTATCCCGCCGCATCGATTTTTTCGCAAACCGCACGCACCTGTTCTTCAGTAGCGTGCGCTTGCATGACGACTAGCATGGCTGGACCTCGAGAGACTGAGTAGTTTACCGCATCGTGCCTCGGAAAGGATGCGGTCGATGCACCAAGTTGACCGCTGAGGGAATCCAACAAAAGTGCCAAGTACCAAAGTGTTGAGAACTGACAACTGACTCTATGTCAATATCAATGGCCCGCGAGCAGGACATCCTGAAGCTGCCGCCGCCCAAACGGCCGCCGCGACGAACCGCGCGGAGGATCGGGATTCACACCTCCACCGCGGGCGGGGTCGAGAATGCCGCCGAACGCGCCTGGCGCCTGGGCTGCAGCACCTTCCAGATCTTTTCCTCCAGTCCGCGGCAGTGGAAGTCCTACGGGCTGGGACCCAAGCAGTGTGCGGAAATGCGCCGCCTGCGCGAGAAGTACGACCTCAAGCCAATGGTCATTCACGCCAGCTACCTGCTGAACCTCGCCGGCGGCAATCCCGAGTTCTATGCCAAGACCATCGCCGCGTTTCGTGGGGAAGTCGAGCGCGCGCTGGCGCTCGGCGCCGAGTACCTCGTTGTCCATCCCGGATCGTTCCGTGGCGCGAGCCGCGAAGAAGGACTGGCGCGCGCCGCCTATGCTATCCGCGAGGGAGCCGCGGGACTCGACCTGGTCAAGGGCGGACTGACCGTGCTGATCGAGAACACGGCCGGGGCCGAGTACTCGTTGGGCGCGAGTTTCGAGCACGTGGCGGCGCTAGTGGGCGTACTGCGCGAGTTCATCCCGGTCGCCGCGTGCCTGGATACCTGCCACATCCACGTCGCCGGCTACGACATTGTCACCCCAGCGGGCTACGAGGCGACGCTGCGGCAGATCGACGAGACCATTGCCCTCAAGAATATCCCGGTTTGGCATTGCAACGACGCCAAAGCAGCCTTCGGATCGAAACTCGACCGCCATCAGCACATCGGCCAAGGCACGATCGGCATGGCTCCGTTCAAACGCCTGTTGAACGATCCTCGTTTGGCCGAGGCCGCGTTCATCGCGGAAACGCCGATCGACAGGCCGGGAGATGACCGGCGCAACATCGAAATGCTGAAGTCGTTGGTGAATCGTTCCCGATCGCGAAAAGCCAAGTAGCAAGGCAGCATGCTGCATGCTTGTCCAAGTTAGTTTCCTTTCCAGAAGTGTCATCCTGAGCCGCCCGAGCCGAGCACAAGCGAGGTGAGGGCGAGCGAAGGTTCTGTGCATTTTTATGCCAGCCCCATGCTGGCGAAAGGGCATCTAAAGTGAAACGAAGTACCGTACCAGAAAGCGTGCTCGGGCCAAAAGTCATCACAGCAGCTAGCATTGAAGGCGGCTGGGCGCACATGCAAATTCGGACGCTGGTTTGGATTCTTGTCGTATCAGCGGGCGTCTGCAGGATCGGGGTAGCACAAACACTACCATTGCCGGAGCCTGAGGCGCGAAAACTGGCTGAAGCACACTACCGAAGCGTGTTTACACTTCCATCGCAGCATTTTGTGCACTCTGAACGACTGGAAGATATGGAGGAACAGTACGTTGCTGCAACGGTTGGGACTGGCGAACACGTGACCCTACCCCCGTTCGTCTACCGTCTTTCTAGAGATGGCTGGGAGATTGCGCCCCCGATTGCCCGGATCCACGGAAGCTTGCCACCATCACCTGTGCTCTACATCGCTGTTTCCAGAATGTCTGGAAATCTGTATTGCATTTCTGGTTGTGCCGACACTTTCGGTGAAATCACGAAACTCTCTCGCGAACGGAATGTCGAGATCACGATCGAATCAACGGCGATAGCCTATGCGCATTTCTGCGCCTTGGCTGCCGTACAGTTTTCTCCACTCTTCCCAAACAACAAGTTTGAGCTTCGGCAGATTGTGGAACAGACCGTGCGCGATCATAGCGAGACATACGCCCAGTTCGAGAGGACTTTTAGTCGTACGTGGCGACTCTTTGAACAGAGCCGGCACCCAACGGCGTTCGCTCCTCTGGCACAATACAATCCACTTGATAGATCTTATGATGTCACGCTGTTACGTGTGACGCGAGAACGAGATTCGGCATCGCTCCAGGCTGTAGAAGTCCATGTCACTGGGGATGCGGGGTGCAGTTGGGCAGTAGTACTGACCGGTTCACTTTCAGGAGAGACGAGCACAAACGACCCTGATAGCTCACTTGCTCGTCCTGAGTTGCCGGGTCGGCCTAACGTTACGTACATTCGTCACGCAAAACGTTCGCGCGAGGAATGGCTATATCGAGATCCTTCGCGTGCGACCGCGCGGCCCGGAGACAGGGCCACAAACGGGAAACCACGCGGTCGCAAGCTCAGGATGACACCACCCAGGGGATCGCCTTCAGGTCCGCGGGTAATTTGGACAGTGCAGCAGCCTGCTGCGCCCTGCGAGGCTATTGGCGCCCATCCATGTAAAATCAAAAGACTGAACGGATATCCCTTGAACGTCATGCCTGAAGGCGAAAGATCCAGCCGTGCTGAAACCCGCGACGAGCGCTACGATCCGCAGCGCATCGAGGAGAAATGGTCCGCCCGTTGGCAGCAGCAGCCAGAACTGTTCCGCGCCGAGCCTCTCGATTCGCCACGTCCGAAATACTACGTGCTGGAGATGCTGCCGTATCCCTCGGGCGCGCTGCACATGGGGCACGTGCGCAACTACTCCATTGGCGACGCGCTGGCGCGCCACATGTGGATGAAGGGTTACAACGTCCTGCACCCCATGGGCTGGGACGCCTTCGGCCTGCCCGCCGAGCAGTACGCCCTGCGCACGGGCACGCATCCCTCCGTCACCACGAAGAAGAACATCGACACCTTCCGCCGCCAGATCCAGTCGCTGGGCCTCTCCTACGACTGGGACCGCGAGGTGGACACCACCGACCCCGGCTACTACCGCTGGACCCAGTGGATCTTCTGCCGGCTCTACGAGACCTGGTACGATCCGTCGCTGCGCAAGGGCCGCCCCATCTCCGAGTTGGAAATACCGGCGGATGTCCAGGCTCGAGGACCCGAGGCCGTCGCCGAATTCGTTGGAGCCAAGCGCCTCGCCTACACCGCCGTGGTCAGCGTGAACTGGTGCGAGGCCATGAAGGCCGTGCTGGCCAACGAGGAAGTCACCGGCGAGGGTCGCTCGGTGGAGGGAAACCACCCGGTGGTCAAGCGCCCCCTCAAGCAGTGGATGCTGCGCATCCCGCTGTACGCGGAACGCCTGATCGACGACCTGGAAAGCCTCGATTGGCCGGAATCCATCAAGGAGATGCAGCGCAACTGGATCGGGAAGAGCCACGGCGCCGAGGTCGATTTCCAGGTGGTGGGCGGCGCGGACAAGATCCGCGTCTACACCACCCGGCCCGACACGCTGTTCGGAGCCACGTACATGGTGCTGGCTCCCGAACACCCGCTGGTGTCCACCATCACCACCGACGCGCAGAAGGCCACCGTGAAGGCCTACCAGGAACAGGCCGCGCGCAAGTCCGATCTGGAGCGCACCGATCTCGCCAAGGGCAAGTCCGGGGTGTGGACCGGGGCCAAAGCGGTGAATCCCGTGAACGGAGCGGAAATCCCGGTGTGGATCTCCGACTACGTGCTGGCCACCTACGGCACCGGCGCCATCATGGCCGTGCCCGCCCACGACTCCCGCGACTGGGAGTTCGCCAAGACCTTCGACCTGCCCATCATCCGGGTCCTTGACGGCGGGAAGCCCGACGAATGCTGGGAAGAGGACGGCCCGCACATCAACAGCTCCAACGGCGAGATCTCGCTGGACGGACTCGGATTGAGGGAAGCGGTCGAGAAGATCACAGCCTTCCTGGCGGCCAAGGGCGCCGGAGAGCCGAAGGTCAACTACCGCCTTCGCGACTGGCTCTTCTCGCGCCAACGCTACTGGGGCGAACCCTTCCCGCTCATCCACTGGGAAGACGGCTCCATTTCGCTGGTCCCCGATTCCGAACTTCCGGTGCGCTTGCCGGAGATGGAGCGCTTCGAGCCCTCGGGCACGGGCGAAAGCCCCTTGGCCAACGCCACCGGG
>DATNJE010000283.1:0-6419 GCA_035604095.1 Terriglobales bacterium | reverse complement strand
ACCCTGAAAGCGGGCATGACGCTCGACGGCAAGATCGCGCCGCCTCCTGGCGAAAGTGCGAACCCCTCAGCGCTGGGCGCGGGCGGGGCGAGCGGCGGCTGGATCACCAGCGTGGAGGCGCGGGCGCACGTGCAGGAACTTCGGCACGCGAGCGACGCGATTCTCGTTGGGGTCGGCACCATCGTCGCCGATGATCCCCTGCTCACCGACCGCACCGGCCTCGAGCGCCGCCGGCCGCTGCTGCGCGTGATCCTGGACTCGCGCCTGCGCCTGCCGCTGGAATCGCGCCTCGCGAAGACGGCGCGCCAGGACGTGATCGTTTTCTGCTCGTTCGCCGAGGAAAAGAAAAAACAACAACTCGAGGAGCGTGGGATCCGCGTGGTCCAGGTGCCGCTGGGAGCGACTGGCGATGGCCGTCCCGATCTCAGCAAAGTCCTCGAGCACCTGGGCGCGATGGAGATTACCAGCCTGATCATTGAGGGCGGCGCGCTGGTGAACTGGGCGGCGCTGGTGGCCGGAGTGGTCGATAAGGTTTTCCTCTACTACGCGCCCAAGATTCTTGCCGGCACAGGCTCGGTGCCGTTCGCCGGCGGCAAAGGCTTCCGCCGGATGAGCGACGCGGCGCAGGTGAAGAACATCACGCTGCACCGGTTCGGAGAGGATTTTGCAGTGGAGGGATACATTAAGGACCCGTATTTGTGATTTGTGAATCGCGGCCTGCAATCACAAATCGCAAATCAGAAATCGCAAATCACAGGAAAACGTATGTTCACTGGACTGGTTGAAGAGGTCGGCAAGGTTATCGCGTTAACCGGCGACGAGGGCACGAAGCGCCTCACCATCGCGGCGTCGAAGCTGCCGCGCGAGATGAAAAAAGGCGACAGCATCGCGGTCAGCGGTGTATGCCTGACGGCGGTCGAGATCAGGAAAAACTCTCTCGGCTTTGACCTGGCGGTCGAGACCCTGGCCCGCACTTCGCTGTCGCGGCTCGCGAAAGGCGCGCTGGTGAACCTGGAACTGCCCATGAAGGCCGACGGCCGCATGGGCGGGCACATCGTGCAGGGACACGTGGACGGCGTGGCCCGCTTCCGCGGCCTGGACAGGATCGACGCAAAGGACGATTACTGGCTGCGGCTCGAGATCCCCGCCGAGCTCGCGAAATACGTGGTCTTCAAGGGCTCGATCTCCGTCGAGGGCATCAGCCTGACGGTAGCGAAGGTCGAAGGCACAGAGGTAACCATCGCCATCATTCCGCACACCCTCGAGATGACCAACCTGAAGCAGTTCCATCCCGGCGACCCCATGAACATCGAGGTGGACATCATCGCCAAGTATGCCGAGAAGATGTTGCTGGGCCAAGCGGCGCCAGGAAACGTCACCCTCGAGAGGTTGGTCGCAGAAGGATTCTAGAATCGGGTCATCGGGTGATCGGGTCATCGGGTGATTGAAGGACAACAATGTCCGTGCAAGAACAACTTCGAGAACGTACGAAGCAGTTTGCGTTCCGAATCATTCGCCTATTCAAATCCCTTCCACGCTCGACTGAGGCGTTGGTTATCGGAAAACAACTGTTGCGATCGGGCGCCGCGGTTGCTGCCAATTACCGTGCCGTAAACCGGGCCCGCTCGCGGGCTGAGTTCATCGCTAAGATCGGTGTGGTTCTGGAAGAAGCTGATGAGACCGTATTCTGGCTCGAAGCTCTCACCGAGGCCGGGGCGGTCAAGGCCGCATTGCTTGCGCCACTGCTCAAAGAGGCGAATGAGCTCGTCGCTATTTTTGCCGCGTCACAGCGCACGGCCCGCTCAAATGCCTCTCCACCGCCCCAATCACCCGATGACCCGATCCACGTCACGCCTCGGCAGGGTATCCCTTCTCCCGCGGTTCCTGGCCGGGCAGGATCAGCTCATCGAGCGTCAGAAATTGCTGCACGATCGGCTCCTGGCAGAGCTCCATGGCGGAATAAGGTCCGAAGAAGATGGCCCGGCCTTCGTGCAGGAACATCACGCGGTCGGCGAGCTTCTTGGCCAGGCGCATGTCGTGGGTAACCACGATACTGGTGAGCTTCAACTGATACTTGAGCTTTTTGATCAAATCTCCCAGCAACTGCGCCATTAACGGATCGACTTGGGTGGTGGGCTCGTCGTACAAAATGCATTCGGGCTGGGCAGACAGCGCGCGCGCGATGGCTACTGAGCGCTTCATCCCGACCGAGAGCTCGGAGGGAAACAGCTCGCGCATGGGGCGCACCCCCACCATGTCCAGCAGGCCATCCACCACCTGGTAAATCTGCACTTCGTCCAGGTCGCGGCGCTCGCGCAGGGGGAAGGCCACGTTCTCGCCCACACTGAGCGAGTCGAAGAGCGCGCCGTTCTGGAAGACCATGGTGACTTTCTTGCGGACGCGTTCCAGCTCGGGCTCGGGGTAGTCGGTGATGTCCTCGTAGGCCACGATGATGCGGCCGGAGTCCGGCTTGAGGAATCCCATGATGTTGTGCAGGGAAACCGACTTGCCCACCCCGCTGCGCCCCAGGATGCAGATGGTCTCTCCGGGCAGCACGTTAAAGCTCACGTGGTCGAGCACGCGGTGCTCGCCGAACGCCTTGGAGACGTCCTTGAATTCGATGTACGGCTTGACCGACTGAGCATCGCTGGTGCGCTGGTCCATCATCGCCTCTCCGGGATGGCCCGGCGGAGATCCTCCGGGGTATTGAGATTGTCGAACATCGCCGCGCTGAAGGCAAACCGGCTCAACTCGGGTTCTTCCAGGATGCGGGTAGTCGTAGCCGCAAACAGGGCATCGATCTTGTTCCTGCCCGCCTCTAGCGCGGCCTGGGCCAGAGGCGCGAAGACACAGCGATAGACGGCGCACAGCGGCTGATACCCGCCCGCAATACGCGGAACCGTGACTACGGCGTCTGCGGCGCGGGCCTGTTCGACGATGAAACGCAGCAGCGACTCGCTGACGAAAGGGAGATCCACGGCGAGGATGAGATTCAACTCCGCGGTGGAAGCGGACAGCGCGGCATGGATGCCGGCCAGGGGTCCGCGGCCGGGATAAACGTCCTCGATCACCTGCCCGTGGGGCGCAAACTTGGCGGCAGGTCCGACGATGCGCACCTCCGGCGTAAGAGAGCGCAGCAAATCCAGGGCCCGGGCCAGCAGGGTTCGGCCCTCGAACTGGAGAAAGGCCTTGTCGCTCCCCATGCGGCTGCTGCGCCCGCCAGCCAGGACGAATGCGCTGAAGTCCGGCATAGCGAGAGTGTAACAACTTGAGGCGCCTAGCGGGCGTGAGCGCCCTCCGAGCGCAGCGAGGGGAGCGGGAGCCCGCTGCCGAAATCCCGAGCGCAGCGAGAGAACTTGGAATTGGCGGAGGCGTGCTACAATCGCGCCGTTCTCCTTTCCCCTGGACGCGCAGGCCTGGCGTCAGGCCATGCCGCGACCCGCGTACGGCCGCGTGAGCGAAGACGGCAATTGCCGATGAACATCCGCCGAAGACTGCAACTGGCTGTGGCTTTGTCGCTGGCGATGCTGACGGTGAGCGTCACCGGATACCGCCTGCTGGGCGGTCCCTCGGTCAGCTTCCTGAACGCGCTCTACATGGCGGTGATCACTCTGGCCGGCGTGGGCTACGGCGAGATCGTGGACACCGCGCACAATCCCGCCTTGCGCGTCTTCAACATGCTGGTGGTGTTCTTCGGGGTCGCCATCATGGTGTATGTATTCTCGGTGGTGACCGCCTTCCTGGTGGAGGGAGAGCTTACTCACATCTTCTGGAGACGCAAGATGGAGAAAAAGATCAGCCAACTCAAGGACCACTACATCGTCTGCGGACTGGGCGACACCGGCCGCTGCGTGATTGACGAACTCCAGAAGACGGCCTCGGCCTACGTGGTGGTCGAGCAATCCGCAGAGGTGCTGCAGCGCTACCGCGAGCAGGGCGGCCATGGCCGCGAGTTGCTCTCCGTGACCGGCGACGCCACCGACGAGGAAGTGCTGCAGGCGGCCGGACTCGACCGTGCCCAGGGTCTGATCGCCGCCTTGAGCGTCGACAAGGACAACCTGGTGATCACCGTGATGGTGCGGCAAAGGAACCCGGGCATCCGCATCGTCGCCCGCTGTACCGATCTGCGGTTCATCGACAAGCTGCTGCGTGCCGGGGCCAACAGCACCGTCTCGCCCAACCGCATCGGCGGGCTGCGCCTGGCCAGCGAAGTGCTGCGTCCGCACGTGGTCAGCTTCCTCGACCTGATGCTGAAAGAGCAGACGCGCACCCTCCGCATCGAGGAAATCGAGATCGGACCCTCGCCCTGGGTGGGGCAAAAGGTCGGCGATGTGGAGCTGAAGCTGCGCTTTGGCCTGCTCCTGCTGGCGGTGAAAGACGCGGGCGGCGCCACCTACTGGGCCAATCCTCCCGAGAACCTCGCCCTGCGGCAAGGGACAGTGCTGATCGTCATGGGCGACGTGGTGCAGATCCGCAAAGCGCGCTCTGAAGCCCAGCACCAATCGGGGCGGGCGATGATCACGGGGCATTAGTGGGAAGTGGGAAGTGGGAAGTGGGAAGCGAAAAGCGACGCGTGCCAGGTTTACTTCCCACTTTCCACTTCCAACTTTTCACTTGCCACTTCCCACTTTTCACTTTTTTACTTTCATCCAAGGCAGTCCGCAGCGGCCACCTTGCATCTAAACTGATACTCATTCGGGATCAAGATTGACAGGAGCGGTGTTAGGAAGGCGAGACGTTCGTGGTATGTGCTGAGCCTGGCGGCGTTGCTGGCGCTGGGTATGGCATCCGGTTGTTCGCGGGCACGCAACGACGTGCAGGTCGCGAGCGAGGTGCAGGGCAAGATCAACACCGACAGCAACGTTCCCGCCAAGCAGATCACAGTGGCCGCCAGCAACGGGATCGTCACCCTGTCCGGCAACGTGGGCAGCGAGCAGGAGCGGCAGGCTGCCGCCAACGACGCCGCGCAAGTGGAAGGCGTCAAGACGGTGGTCAACAATCTGCAAGTGTCAACGGCTCAGGCCCAGGCCGCTCCGGAAGCCGAGCCGCAGCGGAAGCCTTCGCGTGCCGCGACGCGTGCGCCCCGCGCCAGCCCCAAGGTCCTCCGTGCGCGATCCACAAGCCGGGCGGCAAACAGCGCTCCAGTCAGCACTCCTGCCGTGACGAGCGCACCGGCCACGACGGCCATGGCGCCCGCGCCTCCGCCTCCTCCACCGCCGCTTCCACCGCCCAAGCCGGTGACCGTCCCGGATGGCACGGTGCTGCAGGTTCGCATGATTGACTCTATCGATTCCGCCAGTAACCAGCCCGGGGACCGCTTCCGCGCCACGCTGGACGCACCCATCACCATCGACGACAAAGTGATCGTGCCCCAGGGCGCGGACATCGAAGGGCACGTAGCGGAGCTGAAGGGCGCCGGCAAGTTCTCCGGCAAGCCCGCGATCGCGCTGGAGCTGACGGCACTTTCCGTGAACGGCCGCCGCTACTCGCTGCATACCAGCCAGTACTCGCGTGAGGGTTCGTCGCGCGGCAAGAACACGGCGGAGAAAGTGGGTGGCGGCGCGGTCTTGGGCTCGATCATCGGCGCCATCGCCGGCGGCGGCAAGGGAGCGGCGATCGGCGGCGTGGTCGGCGCCGGCGCCGGCGGCGGAGTTCAGGCTGCCAGTAAGGCTCCGCAAATCCATGTGGCGAGCGAGTCGCTGCTGAGCTTCACGCTAGAGAACCCAATCACGGTTACGCCGGCGTCTTCCATCCAGCGCGGCCAGTCCAGCCGCAGCGCTGACAATAACCGCACCGCCGACTACAACGACTCTGACCAGCAACCGAAGTCCAGCGACGATCCCAATGGTCCGGTGCTGAAGAGGAGATGAAGTAAAGTGGTAAGTGAGAAGTGGTAAGTGGTAAGTCCCTCAGGGCTTTGGACTTTCACTTCTCACTTTCCACTTTCCACTTTCTGCTGGCTTTGGACTTCCACTTCCCACTTCTCACTTCCCACTTTGCTCGAAAACCGCACACCTTTGGTAATCAACCGGCATCCTGTTTACCCACTTATAATCAAGCGGATTCATGTTTTTCGATCCACTTTTCGCGGTGCCGTTTTTCCTCTACGGGCTAGCGCTCGGAAGCTTCCTGAACGTGTGCATTTACCGGTTGCCGCGCGAGATGTCGGTGGTACGGCCGGGTTCGGCTTGCCCTCGGTGCCAGGCGCACATCGCCTGGTACGACAATCTGCCGGTGGTGAGCTGGCTGGTGCTGCGGGGGCGCTGCCGCGCGTGCAAGGGACGCATCTCGCCGCGCTACCTGCTGGTCGAACTGCTCACCGGATTGCTGTTCGTCGCCTGCTATGCGGGTTTTGGTTGGACGCTCTCCACCTTCAAGTTTTGTGCCTTCGCTTTTCTGCTGCTGGGCCTGATCTTTAC
>DATNJE010000282.1:0-8455 GCA_035604095.1 Terriglobales bacterium | reverse complement strand
GAGCCGTGTTTCATTGACCGGCTCGCGGCCGATATAACATCGGAAAGATGCTTGGTCGTTCGTATCGGCCGCGACCGGACAATGGCTCTGGCGATTCTCCGCGACCTCCTTTCCTCACCGAATTCGTAAATCACATCGGCGAGTGTTCGCTCGTCGAGGCGATTTACCACTTGATCGGCGGTACGCTCGCTGCGCGGGTCCATGCGCATATCGAGCGGTCCTTCCGCCTGGAAACTGAATCCTCGCGCGGCATCTTCGAGCTGCATTGAGCTGAGCCCCAGGTCCGCCAGCAGGCCGTCGGACGATTGCGGCGCGACCAGCTTGCTGACTTCCGCGAAACTCTCATTCACCAGCTCGATCTGCGGCCAGTCACCCGCGAGTTCCGCGGGCGACGAGTCCAGATGCCGGCGCGCGACCTCCAGCGCTGCGGGATCCTTATCGAGGCCAATCAAACGACCCGGTGCGCCGAGGCGTCTTGCGATTTCGTAACTGTGCCCGGCCCAACCGAGGGTCGCGTCGATACAGGTTCCACCGCGCCGGATGGCTAAAAAGTCGATCGCTTCTTGTAAAAGAACTGCGACGTGGCCAACTTCCGTCTTGCCACCACGCCCGCCCCGCTTGGGGGCGTCTGACTCCCCAAACTCGTCGTCCACCGCTAAATGCCCAACCCGTCGAGAGTCGCCTCATCCTCACCAGTGAATGCGTTCTCTTCGATCTCCTTGCGGTAGGCCTCCAGGTTGCGGACTTCCAGGTAGGTCAGCATCCCCACCACGGCCACTTCGCCCTTCAGTTGCGCCGCGTCCCGCAGCAGCGAGGGCACCAGCAGCCGGCCCTGGTTGTCTATCTCCACCACCTGGCCGTAATAATTGGTGCGGTCCAGAAACTTTTTCTTGGTCGGGTTGAAGGTCGAGAGGCGCGCCAGCTTCTCCTCGATGCGCTGCCATTCCTCGAACGGATAAATCTGCGCGCGTTTCCCATCCAGGCTGGTGATGTAGTACTGACCGCCCGAGTACTTCTCGTCCACCACGCGCTTGAATTCCGCCGGGACCTTGAGCCGTCCCTTTTCGTCCACGCGGGCTGGATGGTTGCCGCGAAACATACTTCCCAATCTCTCCCCGGCTCCCTAAACTTCTCTGGGCTGCCAGGGAGGCGAAAACGGTCAAAAGCGGGCTGATTGCGGGTTGGTTGGCGTCGTTTCTTGGGGGTCGGTTAGTCATCCCACTCCCAGTCACCGCGCTCCACTGCTACTCTCATAGCCACCACTTTCAACCACTTTGTTCCACATCCTACACCTAAGTTATGCCGTGTCAATAGGATTTTTTTAGGTATCGGGTGGAAATACTGTCAGGCTGCAGCCGGAAGTGAGGGACCCGACCCCTAGACGCCGAAATCGCCCCTACTACAAGGGCTTGGGTTTACCAGGATGGTTCGCCCGGCCCGCGCACGCCCGATTCGCGAATCAAGATTCTGCCCTTCTTGCCAGAACATGCGTCACAACTCGCGCCGCGTTGCACAATCCCGAAATTTTCCTTGCCGCCTAACAAAATCGCCGCTGCCACGTCTGATTAACCAAGTGGGGAAACACTAATGAGATCGCGCAAAACATGGGGGACCGGATTGCTGCTGGTGCTGGTGGCGGGATTGCTGACGGCTTCAGAACTGAAGGGCGCGCCGCGGGTCACGATCCAAAATCCCACCGCGCTCTACCTGCTCGCGGAGTACAAGGCGGCGATGGGTGACGCCGGTTCCGGCCTGGAGCTGCTCGACCGCGCACTGGCTGGCCGCGAATCATTGTCTTCCCACTCGAACACCCTCAGCGCGTGCAACATCTCTCCCGCCGTAGCCACTCCTTAGCCGCTCGAATTTTTTTCACAGAAAACTCGCGCGCGTACCCAACTTCACATCTGCAATCTCGGAACAAGACGCTATAGTGGTTTTTTGGCGATCACTCCCGACAAAACGGCCTGATGTCGCGCGCAAACGTTACGCGAGAGGATGAGACGCTGTTCCGGCCACGCACCGCTGCGGCGCGCGAGCCTGTCGCCGAAGATGATTCTCCCCGCATCCTTGACCTCGATCCCGAGGAGGAATCTCCGTTCTTACGCGCCCAGAAGCGGGTGCCGGTGCGGCGCGGCCCGCTGGCCAAGAAAACTGCGAATCGTCTGAAAGTGGTTCTGGTGGCGCTGGCCGCCGCCGCCGCGCTGGCGGTGTGCGCCTCGGCGATCTACAGCTACGGCGAGCACTCCTGGCGCTTCCGCCTACGCTCCGGCGGCAGCGTTGAGATCGCCGGGACGCAGACCGTCTCCCGGCGGCAGGTGATGGAAGTGTTCGGCGCCGATCTCGGCCGCAACATTTTCTTCGTCCCGCTGGACCAGCGCCGCCGGCAACTGGAGGCCATCCCCTGGGTGGAGTCGGCGACGGTGATTCGCCTTCTGCCCGATCGCTTGCGGGTGGACCTGACCGAACGCACGCCGGTGGCCTTCGTTCGCATGGGCTCGCGTATCTCGCTTATCGACCGCAACGGCGTGGTGATGGAGCTGCCGCGCTCGAGAAAATATTCTTTCCCGGTGATCAAGGGGATGAGCGAGTCCGAGCCGCTCTCCACGCGCGCCGCCCGCATGCAGATCTACAGCGCGCTCATGCGCGAACTCGACTCCGAAGGCGCCCACTATTCCCAAGACCTCAGCGAGGTGGACCTCGCCGATCCCGAGGACGCGAAGGTGGTGGCCGCTGACCCCGGCGGCGCGGTCCTGATTCATCTGGGGAACTCCGATTTCCTGCGCCGCTACAAGACCTATCTCGCGCATCTCCAGGAGTGGCGGCAGCAGTTCCAGAAGGTGGATTCGGTGGACCTGCGCTACGAGCGCCAGATCATCGTCAATCCGGATTCCAGTCTGCACGCAGCCAGCCCGCATCCGGCGCCGGCGGCTCCGCACCCGGCCGTGGCCAAGCCGGCAGTGGCGGCGAAGCCAGCAGCGACAGCACAGCCAGCAGCGACAGCACAAGCCACGAAACCAGCTCGCGCCCGCAAGCCTTCACCGCGGACGGCGAAAACCAGTTCAGGGACGCAATAGGCCCATGGCGAGATTCGAGCAGAACTTTCTCACGGCGATCGATATCGGCAGCGCGAAAACCTGCGCTTTGGTGGCGGAGCTGACCGAGACCGGCCTACGCTACTGCGGACACGGGATCAGCGACGCGCGCGGCTCGCGTAAAGGCGTGATCGTTGACCTGGACAAGGCGGCCGCCAGCGTGCAGCGCGCGGTCGAGCAGGCCGAGCAAATGGTCGGCGCGCCGGTGGAGCGGGCGCTGGTGGGCATTGCGGGTCCGCACGTGCGCGGGGTCAACAGCCGCGCCGGCATCAGCCTGGGCTCGCGCCCGCGCGAGATCGGCCGCGACGAGATCCGTGCGGCGGTGGAACGGGCCCGCGCTTTCAATTTGCCTGAAGATCGGCAGACCCTCCACCTGCTGCCGCAGCAGTTCATCCTCGACGAACAGGACGGCATACGCGATCCGGAAGGCATGGTGGGTACGCGCCTGGAAGCGCAGGTGCACGTGGTGACCACGTCGGCGACCGCGGCCCAGACCGTGGTGACGGCGCTGAACCGCGCCGGCATCCACGTAGACGACACCATCTACGAGCCGCTGGCCGCGGCCGACGCCATCCTGCGCCCGGACGAGCGCGAGCTGGGCATCTGCCTTGCCGACATCGGCGCCGGTTCCACCGACCTGGTTGTCTACTACGAGGGTGCGGTGGCGCACACCGGCGTGGTGCCCATCGGCGGCGACCACTTCACCAACGATGTTGCGGTGGGCCTGCGCACGCCCATCGCCGACGCCGAGAAGATCAAGAAATCCTTCGGCTGTGCGGTGGTCACCAAGATCCCGGAGACCAACGAAGTCGAAGTGCCGTCCGTCGGCGACCATCCCTCGCGGCTGATGCCGCAGCGCTTCCTGTGCGAGGTGCTGCAGGCGCGCACCCAGGAGCTGTTCGAGCACGTGCGCGACAACCTGCGCCACGCCGGGGTGCTGGAACTGTGCGGCGCCGGCATGGTGCTGACCGGCGGCGGCGCGCGGCTGAATGCCATCGCCGAGACCGCCGAGCAGATTCTGCGGCGGCCGGTGCGGCTGCCTCTGCCGGCCCCGGTGGACAAAATGCCCGCCGAACTCGCCGCGCCGGAGTTCGCGGCCGTGATCGGCATGATCTTCTATGGCAATCGCATGCGCATGGCCCGCAGCGCGCAAGAGCAGGGCTTCACCGCCCGGTTGCGCGCGTTGTTCGCCAGAAAAACCGGATGGCCGGGAACCAATCCCGCCACTAGTGACCAGCGATGAAGCGGAGCACATTAGCCGGAGAGTGAAAACTATGGGTGAGAAGACCGACAAGAAAGATATCCGCATTCAGTTCCACGACGACACGCGCAACCAGGCCAAGATCAAGGTGTTCGGCGTGGGCGGCGGCGGCAGCAACGCCGTTAATCGCATGATCGACGCCAAGGTCGAGGGCGTGCAGTTCGTGGTCGCCAACACCGACCTGCAGGCGCTGCAGATGGCGCGCGCCCCGGTGAAGATCCAGCTTGGCGTCAAGCTGACCAACGGCCTGGGCGCGGGCGCCAATCCCGAAGTCGGGCGCAAGGGCGCTCTCGAAGACGCCGACAAAGTCATCGAGGCCCTCGAAGGCGCGGACATGGTGTTCGTCACCGCCGGCCTGGGTGGCGGCACCGGGACCGGCGCGGCGCCGATCATCGCATCGCTCGCCAGCGAGATGGGCGCGCTCACGGTGGCGGTGGTCACCAAGCCGTTCGCCTTCGAAGGCAAGCGGCGCATGCAGCAGGCGGAGCGCGGTCTCTCCGAGCTGATCGATTCGGTGGATACCACCATCGTCATCCCCAACGAGAAGCTGCTGGCGGTGGCGCAGAATGCCGGGTTCTTCGAATCGTTCCGCGTCGCCGACGACATCCTGCGCCAGGCGGTGCAGGGCATCTCCGACATCATCATCATCCCCGGCATCATCAACCGCGATTTCGCCGACGTGAAGGCGATCATGGCGGGGATGGGCTACGCCGTGATGGGCACAGCCACCGCCAAGGGCGAACGCCGCGCCATGGAAGCGGCGCAGAAGGCCATCGCCTCGCCCCTGCTCGAAGCCGGGGCCATCGACGGCGCGCGCGGCATCCTCATCAACATCACCGGCTCCAGTTCCCTGAAGCTGGCCGAAGTGAACGAGGCTTCCACCATCATCCAGAGCGCCGCCCACGAGGACGCCAACATCATCTTCGGCGCGGTGATGGACGAGAGCATGAAGGACGAGGTCAAAATCACGGTCATCGCCACCGGCTTCAAGACCGACAATCCGCAGCGCCGCGATCGCACCAAGGATGCAGCGGCCATCTCCAGCACGCGCGCCTTCGTGCCGGCCAAGCCGACGCCTGCGCCCAGCGTGACCGTCTCCACCGTCGCCCAAGACCGGGCCGCAGCCGTGGCCGCGGCCGAGCGCGATGCCCTGAGCATGCTGCCGGAAATGCCGCCGCCGCTCGAGGATGAGGACCTCGACGTGCCGGCGTTCATCCGCAAGCGGGGGGAGATTCAGTAGGTCTTAAGCCGGAATCATCGCCTTCAGATAAGGTAAATTCGAGGGGGCTCCTCGACCTGAGTCTGGCCTCCCCTTCCCACGCCCGTCCCGCGCTGCTTTTCATTGACTTGGCTTGAGCTGACGCCCTACCATGAGCGCTCTCGTTTCGCTGCCTTCATGATCGGCCAAACCATCTCGCACTACCGCATCACAGAGAAGCTCGGCGGCGGCGGGATGGGTGTGGTCTATAAGGCCGAGGACACCGAACTTGGCCGGTTCGTTGCCCTCAAATTCCTTCCTCCGGACGTAGCCCAGGACGCGCAAACGCTGGAACGCTTCCGCCGCGAGGCCCGTGCTGCATCTGCGCTAAACCATCCGAACATTTGCACCATCTATGAAATCGGCCAATCCCAGGGACAGCCATTCATTGCCATGGAGTTCCTGGATGGCACTACGCTGAAGCACCGCATCACCGGCCGTCCGCTGGACAGCGAGACCTTGCTCGATGTCGCCATTCAGGTCGCCGATGCGCTGGATGCGGCCCACAGCCAGGGGATTATCCACCGCGACATCAAGCCGGCGAACATCTTCATCACCAAACGTGAGCAGGTGAAGGTGTTGGACTTTGGCTTGGCCAAGGTGGTCGGAGCCAAGGCGCAAGTCATGGCTGCCGATGCTGCGGCGACGGCGGTGAGTGCCGAGCACCTGACCAGTCCGGGCAGCACCCTCGGCACCGTCGCTTACATGTCCCCCGAGCAAGCGCTCGGTAAAGAGTTGGATGCCCGTAGCGATCTGTTCTCCTTCGGGGTGGTCCTGTACGAGATAGCGACCGGCATTCTGCCGTTCCGAGGCGACACCTCGGCGGCGATCTTCGACGCTATTTTGCGCCGCTCGCCGGTGCTCCCCATCCGCCTGAACCCCGACTTGCCGCAGGAACTTGAACGCATCATCAACCGCACCTTGGAAAAAGACCGTGATTTGCGCTACCAGCACGCCTCGGAATTGCGGGCTGAACTCAAACGGGTGAAGCGCGACACCGACTCCTCGCGAAGTGTCATGGCGGCGGTCGAGGAAGCACCAGGGCCGGCCGCTGCGGCAACCACCAGCGGCTCGGCGGTGAAAGCTTCTAGCGGCAGGATCGCAGCGGCCCCGTCCGCAGCCCAGGTCGCCCCCGCGCCGGCTGCGCGACCGTGGAAAATCGTGATCGCGGCGGTGGCGCTGCTGGCGGTGTTAGTCGCCGGCGGGCTGTTCTGGCGATCACGCCGTGCGCCCGCCCTCACCGAAAAGGACTCCATCCTCATCGCCGACTTTACCAATACTACGGGCGACGCCGTCTTCGACGGCACCCTGAAGACCGCCCTGGCCGTCGATCTTCAGCAGTCGCCGTTTTTGAACGTCGTCTCCGATCAGAAAATCAAACAGACATTGAAGTTGATGGGCCGTCCCGCCGACGAGCGCCTCTCCAGCGAAGTGGCCCGCGAGATTTGCCAGCGCGCCGGCATCAAGGCCATGCTTACCGGTTCCATCGCCAGCTTCGGCAGCCAGTACCTGATTACGGTGAGCGCCGTGAACGCCTCCAGCGGCGACACGCTGACCCAGATCCAGCAGCGTGCCGCAAGCAAGGAAGCGGTGCTGGACGCCCTGGGCAAGGCCGCATCCGACTTGCGGGAAAAGTTGGGCGAGTCGCTGGCTTCGGTTCAGAAGTTCGACAAGCCTCTGGAGCAGGTCACTACTGGCTCGCTGGAAGCGCTGAAGGCTTTTACGCTCGGCGAGCAGCTACACGGCAACGAGGAAGATCTGCCGTCCATTCCTTTTTACGAGCGGGCCATCGAACTCGACCCCAATTTCGCCGTCGCTTACACCAAGCTGGGCGTGGTTTATGGGAATACCGGTCAGGACGGGCGCGCCGAAGAACTAATGAAGAAAGCCTTCGACCTGCGCGAACGCGCCAGCGAGCGCGAAAAGCTGTACATCGCTTCTCTGTACTACGCTCGGACCGGCCAGGTTGACAAGGCGATCGAAACCTACGAGCTCTACAAGCAGAGCTATCCGCGTGATCCTACCGCCTGGGTCAACGCGGGCGTGATCTACAGTGACACCGGCCAGCCGGAGAAGGGCCTGGAAAACTACAAAGAAGCCATGCGACTGAATCCGGATATGACGATTGCGTACAGCAACCAGGCGTGGAGCTACATGACGCTGGGACGCTTCGATGAAGCCAAGGCGGTCCTGGACCAGGAAGCCCAACGCAAGCTGGGTGGCGGCAGTTTGCATGCGGTGCTCTCGCAGGTGGCTCTGCTGGCGGGCGACACCGCGACCGCCGAGCGCGAAGAGGCGCTGACCGGAAACGACCCGAGATGGCAATTGTTCTTCTTGCGCCGCCGGGCAGGCCGGTCCTTTGGACAAGGGAAGCTGCAACAGGGCAATGAATTCCTTGCCAAGGCTCGTGAATTGGCCGGGCAGCACAAATACCAGGAACTAGTCGGCGATTATTGGATTGATGAGGCCGGTGTTGATTGCGTGTTTGGCCGCTCAGCGCAGTCCGTCCAGATTGCCGAGAAGGGTCTTGCCGTTTCCCGCAGCCCGGACCAGATGCTCGCGGCCGCACGCATCTTTGCACGCTGTGGTGATGAGAAAAAAGCCGCCGCTCTGGTGGCTGAGGTTGGCAAGGATCGCCCGCTGGACACTCTGGAGCAGTCGGTTTGGATTCCCGCGGTTAGAGCTATTGTCCAAATCCGCCACGAAGACGGCGCCGCTGCCCTCGAAACCCTGAAAAGCGCTGCGACTTACGACCGGTTTGAGGAGGGAATTCAACTCGTGCGCGGCCAGGCCTATCTTGCTGCCAAACGTCCCGCTGACGCCTTGCAGGAATTCCAGCGGGTT
>DATNJE010000281.1:0-7632 GCA_035604095.1 Terriglobales bacterium | reverse complement strand
CAGTACCTCCTCCTCCGTTTCCGCTTCTATTACAACCCCGACAAGTTCGACCACTTGGAATAGCGGCATTCGGCTGGTTGCGGTCAGCTACAATCCCCGCATGCAGCCGGCGCGCCAGCAGACCCTGGGCCTGATCCTCATTGCCCTGTTGATCCTGATCTTCACTGTGGTGCGCTTTGCGCGCCTGTTGCACTGGAGCGGCCGCTGACTTGCCCGCCTCCGCCGACGCCACCCCAGCACGCGCAAAATCGGCGCGTGCCGGGGACCCCGGAGCCGCTGCTGGTAGTCATTGTCGGTCCGACCGGCAGCGGCAAGACCACGCTCTCCCTGGCATTGGCCGAGCAGCTCCGGGGAGAGATCGTCAACTGCGATTCGGTTGCACTCTATCGTGGATTCGAGATCGGCACGGCCAAGCCTGGTGCCGAAGAGCGTGCCCGCGCGCCGCACCACTTACTGGACATCGTCGAACCCACGGCGGTGTTCACCGCCGGCGATTACACGCAGGCGGCCCGCCGCGTGGTGGCGGAGATCGCCGCCCGCGGACACCTTCCCATCGTGGTCGGCGGCAGCGGGCTTTACCTGCGCGCGTTTCTTGAAGGCCTGTTCGCCGGTCCGAAGCGTTCCGAGCAATTGCGCGCGCGCCTGCGGGAGATCGCCGGCGGCAAGGGGTCGCCACATTTGCATCGCATCCTGGCGCGGCTCGATCCGGCGGCCGCCGCCCGCATCCACGCCAACGACGAGCCTAAACTGATTCGCGCCATCGAAGTCTGCCTTGAGGCCCGCCAGAAGATGACAGCGCTGTGGCAACGCGGGCGTGAGCCGCTCACTGGATTCTGCATCCTGCGCCTCGGCCTCGACCCTGAGCGCGGCGCGCTCTACGAGCGCATCAACCAGCGCGCCCAGCGAATGTTCGACTCCGGGCTGGTCGAGGAAACCGAGCGGCTCCTCGAACGCTACGGCGCGTCCGCCCCACCCATGCAATCGCTGGGATACCGGCAGGCATTGCAGTTGCTGCGCGGCGAGGTCGATCGCGAATCTGCCGTTGCAGCGGCGCAGCAAGCCCATCGCAACTACGCCAAGCGGCAGATGGCCTGGTTCCGGCGCGAACCCGACGTGCACTGGCTGCGCGGCTTCGGCGATGAGCCGGAGCTGCAGGCGCGGTCGGTCGCCCTTGTCCTGGAGCACGTGCGGCGATGACTGACAACCTTCTCGCACCTCTGCTATAACCCAGTCATGCCCAAAAGGCTGGCCATCATTCTCCTCCTGTTCATAGGCTCTTGTGTTGGCGATGACAAGTTCCAGCGGCCCGCTCCGGTGCGGCTGACGCACGATGGCGACAAGTGGGCGCAAAAGACCCTGCGCAAGCTGTCACTCGAGGAAAAAATCGGGCAGATGCTGATGATCCGGGCACAGACCGAGTTCTTCAATGCGCAGAGCCCGGATTTCCTCCAGCTCCGCGACAACCTCCGCCGCTACCACGTCGGCGGGGTGCTGCTCACGGTGGCCTCCGAAGGCGGAGCGGTGTTCCGCAACCAGCCCTACGAAGCCGCCATGCTCACCAATCAACTGCAGCGCGACTCGCGCCTGCCGCTGATCTTCGCCGCCGACTTCGAGCGCGGGCTGGCCATGCGCTTTCACGGGACCACCGGTTTCCCCGCGGCCATGGCCTTTGCCGCGACGGGCAATCCGCGCTACGCCGCCGAGATGGCGCGCGTGGTCGCGCAGGAGGCTCGCGCCATCGGCGTGGAGTGGAACTTCTTTCCCGTGGCCGACGTGAACTCGGCGCCGGCCAATCCCATCATCAACACCCGCGCTTTCGGCGAAGATCCGCAGCAGGTGATCCCCTACGTGCTCGCCTACCTGGGCGGGGCACGGGAAAACGGTATGCTCACTACCGCCAAGCACTTCCCGGGGCATGGCGATGTGGAGACCGACTCGCACCTTGGGATCGCGCGCGTCTTCGCTGACCGCGCCCATCTCGATACACTCGAACTGCCCGCATTCCGCGCCGCCATTGGGGGCGGGGTGGATTCGGTGATGGTGGCGCACGTCACCGTGCCGGCGCTCGATCCCGATCCCAACCGCGTAGCTTCGGTTTCCCGTGCCGTGATCGACGGGGTGCTCAAGCAGCAACTCGGCTTCCAGGGGCTGGTCATCACCGATGCCATGGACATGAACGCCATCACCCGGCTATTCCCGGGAGGACGCGCCGCAGTCGAAGCGGTGAAGGCGGGCAACGACGTGGTGCTCATCCCCGCCGACCTCAATGCCGCCTTCAACGGGCTGATCAACGCCGTGCGCAGCGGAGAGATCCCCGAGGCGCAGATCGATGCCTCCGTGCTGAAGATCCTGCGCGCCAAGGCGGCGGTCGGCCTCCATAAAGCGCGGCTGATTGACATCCAAGCGCTGGCCGAGAACATCGCCCGCCCCGCCGACATGGCGCTGGCAGAACAGGTGGCCGATGAAGCTGTCGCCCTAGTCCGCGACAACGGCCATGTCATCCCGGTTCAGGGCAGCGGAACTCCCGCGCCCCTGCCTGCGTATCAGACACCAGGCCCGCCGGGGACCCGTGTGCTCGTGGTGGTTTTCTCGGACGACGTGCGAACCGATGCCGGGCGGGTTCTGGAGCGGGAGGTGCGTGCGCGCATTCCCGGCGTGAACATGTTCTATATCGATCCCCGCATCGCCAGCGGCATGTCGCAGCAGGTGCTGGAGGCGGCGGAGCACGCGCAAACCGTGGTCGCGGCCGCCATCGCCGCGCCCTCCGCCGGCAAGATGCTGCGCGTCAACGGCGTGCTCGCCGGTTCGGTCTCGCTGGACGACGCCACCGCCGCTCTGTTGCATAGTCTGCTCGAGCGCGCCGCCGGCAAGACAGCGCTCCTCGCGCTGGGGAACCCGTATCTGGCGGCGCAGTTCCCGGAAGTGCAGAATTATCTCTGCACTTTTTCCAATGCGCCGGTTTCGGAGATCAGCGCAGTGAAAGCATTGTTCGGCGAGATTTCAATCCGCGGACGCTTGCCGGTCACTATTCCTGGAATCGCTGCGCGCGGTGCGGGAATTGATCGCGCGGCGCTGGCGCAAGGAGGCCATCCATGAAACGGCTCTTTTCCCTGCAGGCGTTTGTGGCCGTGGTGTTGGCGGCCGCGCTGCTCGCCGGGCCCTGCGGCTGCAAGGTACATAAGCAGGGCGAAGGCGCAAACAAGAAGGTGGACATCGAGACCCCGGTGGGCAGCCTGCACGTGAACACCCAGGTCGATCCCAAGGACACGGGGCTCGAGGTCTATCCCGGCGCGACCCGCGCCGAAGACGAGGAGAGAAAACACGCCGCCAACCTCTCGCTGGACAGTGCGCTGGCCGGACTGAAACTAGTGGCCATCATATACCGCTCCGACGATCCCCCGGAGAAGCTCCTCGATTTCTACCGCAAGCAACTGAAGGCGTATGGCGAGGTGTCGGAGTGCCACGGCAGCGTCAGCTTCGAGCACGGCAAGATGCGCTGCACGGGTTTGAGCAATGAGACTAATCTGGTGGCTGGAACCGAAGACCGTCATCGCATCGTTTCCGTAAAACCGGAGGGCAAGGGCTCCAACTTCGCGCTGGTCTACCTGCAGACCCGCGGGGAGAGAGGGACGCTGTAGGAAAAAACGCTACTGATTTTCGCGGATGGACACGGGCAGGAGAAGAAATGTTATTGATTTATGGAATGCTCGGGGCTATCGGCATCATCCCTCCTCGCGTCAGCCCGGAGAGACTTCCACTGGCGTATATGTCTGGCATATACTGATCGGGTGAGGCCTAACGACCCACTTGACGGCTGTGTTGGGTTCGATTGGGACGACGGGAATGTTGAGAAGAACTGGGAGCTTCATCGCGTCACCTTCTGGGAGGCCGAAGAGGTGTTCTTCAATGAACCCCTGGTCGTGCGAACCGATCGCCAGCACTCACAGACCGAACCGCGGTTCCTCGCGCTCGGCCAAAGCGATGCGGGCCGTCTTCTTTTCATTTCGTTTACCGTGCGGCACTCGCTCATCCGGATCATTTCGGTGCGCGACATGAACCGCAGAGAGGCACGAGCCTATGAGCGCACGAAAGCGTAAACCCCTTCCCATCTTCGCCTCCGAAGAACAGGAGCGTTCCTTTTGGGCCGAGCACGACTCGACCGAGTACGTTCAGTGGTCCAGAGCCCGAAGGAGCTCGTTTCCTAAGCTTCGTCCGACGCTGCGGACCATCTCGCTGCGCCTGCCCGAATCCATGCTCGGCCAACTGAAGGTTCTCGCAAACAAGCGGGATGTGCCCTACCAGTCTCTGCTGAAGCAGTTCCTTGCCGAGCGCCTCCAGCGAGAACTTTCCAAGGGGGCGCGGGCTTAGCCCCACCGTGCAGCGGGCCCGCCACGCAGGCCGCTGAACTCAAAAGAAAAACGCCACGGATTTTCACGGATAGAAGTAATCGCTCTTGGCTGTTGGCTATTAGCTTTTGGCCAACAGCCAAGAACCAAGTGGCCCAGCATCGTGGCCGGTTTTTCCCGCCGTTGCACAGTTTGCAGCCCCTCCTGTAACCTGAATCGAAGTGGATCATCCCTGTCATCGCTGCCGTGCGAGCGTGGAAGACGGCGTGGCCTTCTGCCCGCACTGTGGCGCGCCTCAGATCCGTGTTTCTACAGCGGCCGTCGAGCAGGCTGTTCTGCCGGCGTTCTCCCCGGGCACGCCGGACGAGCTGCAGCCGGCGGCGCGGCCCGCTGGCCTGGCGCCGGTGTCGCCAGGAGCAATCGATTGGTCACAAGGGACGCGCGCCTCGGCGCTGGCCGGACTGCTGCTCGCGCTGGCCATCTTCTTCGTACCGGCGGTCGTGGCCGGCATCGGACTGCTTCTCCACCTGGGGCAGGGGGCGATTGGACTGCTGGTGTTGCTGGCGAGTTGGTGTTGCATGCTGGTCGCAGGAGCGCTGGCCGTCCGGTTCTACCGCCGGCGGCGTCCCGAAACTGCTCTCACTCCCGGCATGGGCATGCGCCTGGGTGTCGTAAGCGGCTTGCTCGGATTCTTCTTCTACAGTGTCCCTCAGGCACTGCGCCTAGTCTTCTTCCACCTGGGTAGTTCGGTGCGGGAAGCCATGCAAAAGGCGATTGAGCAGTCGGCTACCCAGAGCCCCGACCCCAGGGCCCAGGAGATGATGCGTAACCTCATGTCTCCCGGGGCTTTAGCCGCATTCATCACTATCCTCGTGGTGCTCTTCTTCCTGGTCTTTCTGGTGCTTGCCAGCCTGGGAGGAGCGATCGGCGTTTCGGTGGGAGGGAACAAGCAATCGTCGTAGGGAGCGCCCGTCGCTGGCTTCCGATCCGGAGTAGCTTCGATAAGTCTCTGAGGTCCCTCGTTACGCTCGGATTTCGGCAGCGGGCTCCCGCTAAGCGCCTCAACTTGCTGCCCTTGGTGGGCAGCGCGTAGAATGCACCTTCTTTTGAAAAGTCTGGCCTGATCTGAGGTAAGTTCCGCTATGAGCTCGCAGGCGAAGCCCGAATCGTCGCCGATCGCGGACAAAGATTTGCTGATGTCCGCCTCCGAGATCCAGCGCACCCTGGTGCGCCTGGCCCATGAAGTGATGGAGAAGAACAACGGGGTGGAAGGCCTGGCGCTGGTCGGCATACGCCGCCGGGGCTTTCCTTTGGCGCAGCGCATCGCCAAGGTCATCAACCAGATCGAGCACACGCAGATCCCGGTGGGCAGCCTGGACATCACTCTCTATCGCGACGACCTTTCCACCGTCGGCCCCAAGCCGCTGGTCCAGAAAAGCGACTTGGAAATTTCGGTAGTGGGGAAGAACGTCATCCTGGTGGACGACGTGCTCTACACCGGACGCACCATCCGCGCCGCCCTCGACGCCTTGTTCGACCGCGGCCGCCCGGCGCGGGTGCAACTGCTTGTGCTGATCGACCGCGGACACCGCGAGCTTCCCATCGAGGCCGCTTTCATCGGACGCAAGGTGCAGACCACCGACACGCAGATTGTCGAAGTCAAGCTGAACGAAGTCGACAACCTCGAGAAGGTGCAGTTGGTAGAGAGAAGCGAGCGCGGCCCGACGCGATGAAGAAAAGCCGGTCTTTGCTCGGCATCGAGCAGCTCGAGCCCGACGAAATCAGCCGCGTGCTTCGCCTGGCGCGGCGCATGCACGGCGCTCGGCCACGCCCTTTGCTTCGCAACCGCCGCATTGCTCTGCTCTTCTACGAGCCCTCCACGCGCACGCGCGTATCCTTTGAGTTTGCCGCCAAGGCGCTGGGCGCCATCACCACGCTGGTGCAGGCCACCGCCTCCAGCATCGAGAAGGGCGAGACTCTGGTGGACACCGGCCTGACCCTGCGCGCTACCGGCGCCGATGCCATCGTGATCCGGCATCCCTCTTCCGGCGCGCCCCACCTGCTGGCCCGCCATGTCGATATCCCGGTGATCAACGCCGGTGACGGCCTGCACGAGCACCCCACGCAGGCTTTGCTCGACGCCTACACCATCCTGCGTCACAAGAAACAACTGCGCGGGCTGAAGGTCGCCATCGTCGGCGACATTTATCACAGCCGGGTGGCGCGCTCCAATATTCACCTGCTCAGCAAGTGCGGCGCCCATGTGGTGCTATGCGGACCGCCGGGATTGCTGCCCGAGGTCGCCGCCAGCCTGGGTCCGAACGTCCGGGTAACGCGGCATATCGACGAAGCGCTGCGCGGCGCCGATGTGGTCATGGTTCTGCGGGTACAGAAGGAGCGGCTGGCCGGACTCCCGCTGCACATGGACGAATACATCGCCGGATACCAGGTCACGCCGGAGCGCCTGCAACTGGCCAAGCGCGACGCCATCCTCATGCATCCCGGGCCGATGATCCGGGGCGCGGAGTTGTCGGGCGATCTGGCGGACGCGCCCGCCTCGGTGATCACCGAGCAGGTCGCCAATGGGGTCTGCGTCCGCATGGCCGTGTTGCTCACGGCGCTGGGAGCCGCGAGATGATAAAGATTTCGCCGCGGATGAACGCGGATGAACGCGGATTATTGTTCAAAGGCAAGAGCCAAAAGCGTATTTCGTGACGCCAAAAGACAAATCCCGCTCCACCTCGCTCCTCATCAAGGGCGGCCGTGTCATCGATCCGGCCAACAAGATTGATGCCGAGATGGACGTGCTGTTGCGCGAGGGCCGGGTCGCTGAAGTGGCGCCGCGCAACAAATTACGCGGTTCCGCGGATCAGAGCTTCAACGCTCGCGGGTTGATCGTCGCCCCCGGCTTCATCGACCTGCACGTGCACCTGCGCGAGCCCGGCCAGTCCTACAAAGAGACCATCGCCACCGGCACGGCGGCGGCGGCAGCCGGCGGCTTCACCACGGTCTGCTGCATGCCGAACACGTCGCCCGTCGCCGACACGCCCGAGATCATCGCCTGGATCACCGACCCGGCGCGGGGCGCCGTGGTCAACGTCTTTCCCATTGCCGCAGCAACGGTGGGCAGCGAAGGCGAACGGCTCACCGATTTCCGCGCCCTGCAGCGCGCCGGCGCCGTGGCCGTGACCGACGACGGCCGTCCCATCCTGCACGACGACATCATGCGCCAGGCCCTGGCCGCAGCCGCCCAGCTCGGTATCCCCGTAGTGCAACACGCGGAAGA
>DATNJE010000280.1:0-8235 GCA_035604095.1 Terriglobales bacterium | reverse complement strand
ACCTCATCCTGCAACCCCACCCGCTGTCGCCGGCGCCGGTACGCATGCTGAAACAGTCGCAGGAGGTTGAGGTCCTGGGGCAAGTGGTCGGCATCGCCATGCGCCTGGGCGGCTGGCGCACCGCGGCCAGCGGGGAAGTTTCGGCTAGCGGAGAAGCGACAAAAGGGCCGCGACGACTGAATTGAAGTGGGCCTGCGAACCTCCGCCCAGATGGGGAGGAATCAGCGCTCGCGGGTCCTGCAAGATGGCCTCCAAAAAACTCCTGACTTCCGCACGCTGGGCGGCCGCCGAGCGCGTCGCATCCTCCAAGAGCTGGCGCAGCGGCGTCCGCAGCACCTGCAAGAACAAGCCGCGATGCACTTCCGCCACCGTGCGCTGCATCCCCTCCTCGCCATAAATCCGTTCCAACCCCCAGTGCACGTAGCGCCCGTTCTCGCGTAACTCCGCTACATAACCCAGCTTGCCCAGCACTCCTGGAACCTTGGCCAGAGTGCGCTCTAAGAAGTCGTCTTTGATCGCCAGCAGGGTCACGTCTGTTCCAGTTCCGGAAATCGGGACGCCGGCAAGGTTTTCTCCACCGCTTTTCCTCGCACCGGCAGATTTGAGCCGACAAGAAGTTTACTTCGCCCGCGAGGAGAATTCCCATGAAAAAGCTGGTGCACATTCTGCTGATCAGTCTGGCCCTGTTGGGTTCGGTTTCGACTGCGTTTGCTGACGGCGGGGATCCTATGCCGACCGAGCCACCGCCCCAGGCGGCCCGCTAGCGGACAGCTAAACCAAGCCTGCGCTAGCCGGCGGCGATAAAAGAGGTTGTCCCGGAGAAGCGGAGAATAGTATCCTTCGCTTCTCCAGCTATGTCTCTAACGCTCACCGACTACCTGCTTTGGGGAACGGCGGAGATTTTGCTCGTGATGGCCTGTGCGGCCATTCTCCGTCGCAGGTTGGTGTATCAGTTCCCGGTGTTTTTCGTCTACGCGGCCTTCAATGTGTTGCGGACAGCGGTGTTGTTCACCATCCACCTGCTGCAACTGCAACACCGCATGGGCTACGCCGACTATTTCTACGCGTACTGGATGACCGATGCCGTAAGCGTCGTTTTGGGATTTGCGGTTATCTATTATGAGATTTATTGCGGGGTGTTTCAGCGTTACGACGCCCTGCAACGGCTAGGTGGAATTCTGTTCGCGTGCGCCGGGATCGCGCTGCTGGTTCTGGCGGCGTGGGCGGCGTCGGCACCGGGCGCGGAAACGGGAGTTGTCGGGGCGGTGTTGCTGCTGGAGCGTAGCGTGCGGCTGATGCAGTGCGGGTTGGTATTGTTCCTGTTTCTGGCTGCGTTCTATTTCGGGCTGCCCTGGCAGAACTATCGCTTTGGGATTGCCCTGGGTTTCGGCGTGTTCGCCAGCATAGAATTGGCCGCGGTGGCGGTCCGCTCGCATATGGGCGCCAGCGTCGCCGCCGCATGTTCGCAGATTAACAGCGCCGCCTATAGTTCCGGCGTTATGATATGGCTTTGCTATTTGCTGGCTCCCAAGCCGGCTTTGCAATACGCGGGCGTGGTACAACACAACGACCTGGAGAAGTGGAACCAGGCGTTACTGGAAATACTGGAACGATGATAACGACTGCCTTATTGATTGCCTTTGCCCTGGTAGTAGTGGGGGTGCTGATTCGGGCCGCCCGTCGGCGCCGTGATCCCGTGCCCGATCTGCAGGCCTTGGAAACCTACACGCAGCCGGTGGATCTGGCCGCCTTCCGCAATTTGATCGACCCTGCCGAAGAGGACTACCTGCGGGAAAACCTACCCGCCGGGCGGTTCCACACCCTGCAGCGGGAGCGCCTGCGCGCCACTCTCGAGTACGTGCGGCGCACCGCCTACAACAGCGCCATCCTGCTGCGCGTGGGTGAAGCCGCACGCCGCGACCAGAATCCCGAGGTGGCGGCGGCCGCCCGCGCGCTGGTGAACGACGCCCTGCGGCTGCGCATGAACGCCATGCTGGCCATGGTGGTGCTCTACGGACGGATCGTTATGCCGGGAGCGCGCATCTCGGTCGGCCGGGTCACGGATATTTACGAGAACCTGACCCAGGGCCTGGTGCGGCTGACCCGCCTGCAAGATCCGGCTTACGCCGCCCGCGTCTCGGCCGCAGTCTGAAGCCGCCGCTCATGCTGTCGCCAGCGTGGGTTCTCGCCCGCTTTGTGTTTAGTTCGTTCCGGCGTTCCGCCGCTCACGGACCCGATCTCTGAGACCGCACCACGCGGTTGTTGGGCAGAGACTCTAACGTCGGCGTTTGCCTTGCCGTGGTTTCCTCGGCGTTGGGCAGGACCTCGCGCAAACACCAGTCGATCCGCCGCACGGCCTGCTGAATGTCCCCGATGGCTGCCGAATCCGCGATGGACAGCACCGATCGGCTGACGATTACCTGTAAAGCGTTGCGGGTGTGGTGGTTCATATCGGCAATGACGCCCATAAGCTGTCTATGTCGTTTAAGTTCCCGCTCATGTCTTAGCTGTTGCGCGATTCCCAACGCAAGCACCAGCCCACTGAGCAGGAAGTTGTCCAGAAGCGTGGCGTCCCTTCTGAGCCCATGGCGGAAAAACCAGGCGTCGATCCAATACACGCCGATAAAGATCACAATGGCAGAGACCGCGGCCCATTTAAAACGCAACGTACCGGCAAGCGAAGCTCGGGTGCGCCGCTTTAAGATGGGCGGGTACGACGGAGAGGCCATGGCGTAACGACCCTCCTTGGGTGAAGCTCACATCCTACCTTGGACTGCGTGAAAGAAATTGTAAAGAGACGTAAATTCTCACACCCAGACAGGATGGGGATTCGACTAGAAGGTAAACGCCAGCCCGCCGCGCACCGAGCGCGCCGACTGCACTAGATACAGCGTCTGCCCGTCCTGCCCCAGCACCGGGACATACCCCTGGGCCAGAAGGTTGCGCAGATCGAGCAGCGCCTCCATGTGTCCAGCAAGGAACGAGATGGGAAGCGGCTGGCGGATGAAGATGTTGAGGTAGGGGTCGGTCTCGCCGGGGGAGGCGTTGAACATGTCCACCGGGGTCAGGGCGGGCCCGCTGGTCCATTTGTAGGAAGCGATCCAGTGGGTTTTGCAGTGCGGAACGCCGCCCGCCAGCTTAATCGCCGCGGCATGCCGGCGCTCCACCCGCACCAGGGCCTGCGCCTCCTGCCAGGAGATGCCGGAGCCGGGCAAGGTGATGACGCCCCCATAGCTGTAATCCAGGGTCGCCGTCAGGTCGGACAGCAACTTGCGCTGCGCCACCGCCCGCACCCCCCGGGTCGAGAGTTCGCCGCCGTTGTAGGTGAAGCTGCCGGAGTAAATGTCGGGCAGAAATTCGCCTGAATCCGCGGTCACTTCGCCCACCCCAACCAGCGCCGCGTCGCGGACATGGTCGGAGTAGGCCGCGACTTGTACACTATTGTTGCCGAAGCGGCGCGACACCGAGAGTTCATGGTGATGGGCGCGCTCCAGCAGGGCGCGGTCGTCCCGCATGGAAACCCGCGGCCCGGACTCGCTCAGGTCGGCGGGAGCAGTATCGAAGCCCTTGGCCATACGTGTGCTAGGTTCCGCGGTGGCGTAGGTGTATTGAACCACGGTATGGCTCGAAACGTGTACCGCCGCCGAACCGAAAGGACGGAAGGCGGTCACTCCTCCGCGGAAGTCGATGGCCTGCAATTCGCCACCGAAGCTGAGGTCGATGAGGTCGGCGAGCGTGATCCCATCCGCCACCGAAAACGCCAGGGCATCGAGGGCGCCGTCGTGCTGCACCGCATCGGGCATGGCAAAGCGGCGCACCGTCAAGGCCATCTCAGGGTGCGAACCATCCGCCATCTGCTGCGAGTAACCGGCCCGCATTACCCCCGCCGGCGTGCCACTGCCATAGCCCACGTTCCCGCCAAGGGTCAGGGTCCCGGCGGAGAACATGGATTGATCTATGCGGAACTGGGTAGTCATGTCGGCCGCGCCGCCGAAGCCCTCGTTCTCTGAGCCTGCGATGAACGACACCTGTGCCTTCAAGCTGCGGTCTGGGCTCTTGGCGGGAGCGCCGTCGTCGAGCAGGCGCAGGATGGGGCGGCTGGTGGCCGTGCGCAGGGTCCACTGCCAGTCGTCGTCCTGCTGGGGCGAAGTGCGGCGCGGCGGCAGCCACTGCGCCGCCTCGAACAGTGTGGTCAGCGTGAGATTGATGATCAGGTTGGCGCCGGCGCGTAGGGCGACGTTCTCCCGCAGGCTGGGGAGATAGGAGGCCGCCGAGGCCTTCACCTGGTAGGCTCCGGCGGAGAGGCCGGAAGCCTTGTAATAGCCGCGGGCGTCGGTAAAGACGGTGGCGCCCAGCGGACCTTGGGGCGAGACGATCTCCACCGCCACCCCCATTTGCGGCACCCCGCTCGAGTTCTTCACGTAGCCGGAGATCGAGCCTGGCGCCGCGGCGGCACACGCCGGCGCTACTACCATGACCAGCGCCAGCCAGCACCCAAGTCTTCGTGCCATCCTCTACCACCTGCCCCGAGAGAACGGGATCGAACTACTCTGCGGAAAACCAGCCGCAGGATCCGGGCGAGCATCAACAGCAACTCGTCACCCACATGGCCCACCGGCTGCGTGGACCCTACCGCAGGCAGCGGCACCCTGGGATTATGCCAACAGATTCTATGTCCTAAGCTGCGGAAAAGGCAAGGCTCTGCGCCTGTCTGGCCGCTTCGCCCGGCAGCGACAAAACTTTCGCTGGTGCCAACCGCTGCGGCCACCCGATATAATCCCAACTCGAGGGGGAGGAAAGGTTTGTTTATACCCAGGGTTCCTTTCCATCTCGGGGGGCGTGGCCCGTCAGGGCGATAAATCCGCCGGGTGCACGAAACTTTCTACCGCGGCCCAGCGTATCTTATAGAAGGGATGGCCCTGCCCCGGGGCGCCAACGCCTCCGCGCGCCGCCGGCAGACGACATCGCAGGGAGCAGAGAAATCATGAGCTGGAAGAAGATCGGCATCATCGCGGGAGCGGTCGTGGTGCTGGGCTCGGTGGTCGGATTCACAGTGTACCAGAGCCGCAAGAACGTGGTCGCGGTGCAGAGCGGGCGGGTGTTGCGCGAAGATTTGGCTAGCGTGGTGACCGCTTCCGGCGAGGTCAATCCCCAAACCTACGTCAACATCGGGGCGAATGCTTTCGGCAAGATCACGCACCTCTACGTCAAGGAAGGCGACAAGGTCAAGAAGGGACAGTTGCTGGCGCAAATCGAGAACGTGCAGCCGACCGCGGACGTCTCGGCCATGCAGGCATCGCTGCAAGCCAGCAATGGTGACGCGGCTGCCGCCGATGCCGCCTACAATACCGCGATCGCCGACCTGGCCCGCGCCAAAGCCGACGCGGCGCAGAAGAAGCTCGATTATGAGCGTGCCCAGGGACTGTTCAAGGACCAGCTCATCGCCAAGCAGGAGTACGACGCCCGCGAAGCCGCCTGGGAATCTTCCGCCAGCGGCCTGGCGCAGGCGCAGGCCCGCATCGTGCAAACCAAAGCGCAGCGCGACGCTTCGCATGACCGTATCAAGCAGGCAGCGGCCAGCCTGACCCACGCCTCCGACGTGCTGCAGAAGACGGTGTACACCGCTCCCTTTGACGGCACCATCAGCAACCTGCCGGTGCGCGAAGGTGAGACGGTGGTCATCGGCATCCAGAACCAGCCCGGCAGCACCCTGATGACGCTGGCGAACATGTCGGTCATCACCGCCGAGGTCAAAGTGGACGAAACCGACATCGTCAACGTGAAGCTGGGGCAGCCCGCCGACGTCACCATCGACGCCATCCCCAACAAGGTGTTCAAGGGGCACGTGAGCGAGATCGGGGAGAACGCCATCGTGCGCTCCACCGGCGTGGCCACTTCGCAGACGCTGGCCAGCAGCCAGGAAGCCAAGGACTTCAAAGTGAAGGTGACGCTGGATGAGCCGCCGCAGAACCTGCGGCCCGGGCTCTCCACCACCGCCAAGATCACCACCGCGACGCGCTCCGGGGCGCTGGCGATTCCCATTCAGGCGCTGACCATCCGGCAACGGGGTGACCTTGATCCCAAGACCAAGGGCAAAGGAGGGGTCGAGGCGGCCGCGCCCTCGCCGATGCAGGCGAAGAAGGACAAGGAAGAGATTCAGGGAGTGTTCGTGATCCGCGACAAGAAAGCGGTCTTCGTGCCGGTGGAGACCGGCATCACCGGCACCACCGACATCGAGGTCACCAGCGGGCTCCAGCCAGGGGATGAGATCGTGGTGGGCAGTTACAAAGTCTTGCGCACCCTCAAGAACGATGCCCCGGTGAAAATCGATAACACCGTCAAGAAGCAGGAAGAGTCATAACCGAAAGCAGGCGCGAGCGTCTAAGTTAGGAAGCAGGAAGCAGGAAGCGGGAAGCAGGAAACGGGAAGCAGGGAGACAGCCGAATGTCCACCGAAGTCGCCACCATCAGCGAGAAACCCACGGCCCCGCCGTCCAATTGCATGATCTGCACCGAGGACCTGTGGAAGACCTACGACATGGGCTCGGAGCAGCAGGTGCACGCGCTGCGCGGGGTGGACTTGCGCATCGACCGCAACGAGTACGTCGCCATCATGGGACCCTCGGGGTCGGGCAAGTCCACGCTGATGAACCTGATCGGCTGCCTGGACAGTCCCACCAAGGGACGCTACTGGCTCAACGGACAACTGGTCAGCGATCTGGACGACGACGAACTGGCGCGCATCCGCAATAAAGAGATCGGCTTCGTGTTCCAGACCTTCAACCTGCTCGCCCGCGCCACCGCGTTGCACAACGTCGAGCTGCCGCTCATCTACAACGGCACCGCGTCGGAGGAGCGCATCGAGCGCGCCAAGGCGGCGCTGAAGGCCGTCGATCTCGCCGACCGCATGATGCACAAGCCCAACGAGCTCTCCGGCGGCCAGCGGCAGCGGGTGGCCGTCGCGCGCGCCCTGGTCAACAATCCCGCCATCATCCTGGCTGATGAGCCCACCGGCAACCTGGACTCACAAACCGGCGCCGAGATCATGGCCCTGTTCGACCGCCTGCACCAGCAGGGCAACACCATCGTGCTGGTCACCCACGAGCACGATATCGCCGAGTACGCTCACCGCGTCATCCACTTCAAGGACGGCAAGGTCTTCGGCGACGAGCGCAAGAAGTAGCTGCAGCCAGCTCTTCGCGAAGCCGATGTTTGCGTTGTTTTCTACTGCAACTCCCCATATAATTCGTCGGTCAACTTACAGTCCCAGGCAAGTGCAGTAAGGGAGCCTCGATCGGGGTAGGCATCTCCACGCACCATCGCGTTACCAACCATTGATTGGCCCCTCTGTGGGCATTCCTAAGATTTTGAATTGGTTTTAAGTCAGCGGTAAGAGTGGCGCGCTGAACGAGAGACGGGCGTGCGCCACACCTTGAATTCATTCTTGGGTGCAAGAACGGCTTCAACTAAGTTACGGAGGATGGAAAGCATGAACAGGAAACTGTGGAAGGTTTTTGCAGGGATGTGCGCGATCGCGATGTCGGCCGTCTGGGCCGCGCCCGCACGCGCGCAGATGTCGGAAATGAAAGAAAAACCGCCGATGTACTCCTACGTCGTGTTTTGGAATCTTCCCCGCGCGCAGTGGGCAGAGATGGCAAAGTCAGAGGCGGCTGACCGGGAAGTCCTGGATAAGGCCATTGCCAGCGGGACCATTGTGGGATATGGCCACGACGTCAATATGGTTCACCAGCCCGACCAGCCGACGCACGACGAGTGGTGGTCGGCCATGTCAATGGCGGGACTGCTCAATGTGCTGGAACAGTTCTACAAGTCCGGCAGTACCACTACTCCGGTGCTGGAGAGTGCCACCAAACACTGGGACGCCATTTACGTCAGCCGGCATTACAACTGGCATGCCGGATCGTGGAAGGGCCTGTACACCCACGGGGCGTCCTATAAATTAAAGCCGGACGCGCCCAACGACGCGGTGGAGACGCTCAGCAAGAGCTTGCTGGTGCCGTTTTTTGAGAAACTGCTCGCCGACGGCACCATTCACGAGTACGAAGTCGACACCGAAGCCATCCACACCGAAGCGCCTGGCACGTTTTGGGTTTTTTATATCGCGGCGAACGCGGAAGGCCTGGATAAGGCCATTGCCAGCGGGACCATTGTGGGATATGGCCACGACGTCAATATGGTTCACCAGCCCGACCAGCCGACGCACGACGAGTGGTGG
>DATNJE010000279.1:0-12609 GCA_035604095.1 Terriglobales bacterium | reverse complement strand
GCTGAACACGGTCTCGCTGCTTTCCAGCGTGACTTTGGGGGTCTGTTGCGCCGCCGCGCACACCGCCAGCGCCGCGCAGGCCAAGACTATCCGCAATGACCGGGAGACCAACTGCAGGCTACTCCTCCTGAGAAACGCGTGGGGAATCGGCTGAATCACCCAAGTGTAAGGGCTGGGATGGAGCAGGGTCAAACGCGCTGCCGTCCCACGGGACCGGATACCGGGAAAGCGCGGGCCGCAGCCTTGCGCCCAAATAGGCCGCCAGAGCCGGATGGGCCAGCCGTCGGCAGGAGGCTACGCCGTGGCTTTTCTTACTAGAACGGGCGCTTGTCGTCTGCTGGGAATGGCAACGCCTCCTCCCACGGGCTCAAACTGTGGTTCCGGCACTCCGAGAACGGTGTACGCCTCATCTACGCCGCGAACTACGTGCAGTTCCGGACGCGCTTCACTTCCGCATTGCTGAAACATCCGCGCCAGGCCGTACAGGTAGGCGGACGGAACCACGAGAAAGCGCGGCCGGGCGCCGGGCATGCCGGGCCTGCGCTTTGCCAAGTCTCGCACCGTCTGCGGGGAAACATCGCAGGAGGCTACATTCGAGAAATCCATGATGGCGACACCGGGATTTGTCATAGCCGCATACTTGCCGGCCGCCTCGTAACACTCCTTGAGGGATTCATCGGTAATCTCCCCTTCGAGTCTGCAGCGAAGGATGCCGTTGCTGGAATCGAAATCAAAGCAATAGGCCATGAACTTCCTCTCGGTGAGCCTACTCTGTTTGGGGATTTGATCGAGCGTTGGCATTATCCGGCACGTCATACCGTTACTGTCAATGGGCAGTGCCCAAAATCTCGGTGCCCTCATTGTACTGGCGGCCATCGATACCATTGGCCACTCGTAACCATTTGTGACCACGCTAGCCACTTGCGACCATTGGGCGAGGAGCCTCAAGATGAGGCTTATGAGTGTGGGAAATCAATCGCCATCAATGGCTTTGGTACTCATCCGGCCCCTCGCAGCGCGGCGATAGCAGTTCGTCTTCATAGTCTTCATGGTTCGATACGGGAATAGCGATGGCCGATCGAGGCGAGACCCTTGGGGGATGTCCTCTAAAGAACGTGCGCTTTCGGTCGACGGGCATCCCGTTGGGAGGCGCAAATGTCCGATAGCCCCGAGTTCCAGCAGCGCGGCCTCTTGAAAGCGCTCTACAGCTCCGCCGATGCGCGGCAATTGTTCAGCGCGCTGTTGGAGTCGGCTCCGGATGCGATGCTGATCGTGGACGAACGCGGCAACATCCTGCTGGCCAACTCACAGACCGAAAAGCTGTTCGGCTACCGCTGGGAAGAACTAGTTGGCCAGCCGGTGGAGATGCTCATGCCGCCGCGTTTTCGCGATGGCCACGCCCAGCACCGCGGCCACTTCTTTGCCGCGCCTCGGCTGCGTCCCATGGGGGCGGGGCTAGACCTCTACGGCTTACGCCGCGACGGCAGCGAGTTCCCGGTGGAAATCAGCCTCAACCCGATAGCGAGCGAAGGCGGCACTCTGATCACGAGCTCGATCCGCGACGTTTCCGACCGCAAGCGCGCCGATCAGGAACTGCGCCGCGCCTATGCTGAACTGGACCAGCGCGTCCTCGAGCGCACCGCCGAACTGGAGAAGCTCACTACCGCATTACTCACGCGGATCGGCATGCACGAGCAGACCGAGAACGAGCTGCGGCAGAGTGAAGAGCGCTTCCGGCTGCTGGTGGAAGGCGCCAAGGATTACGCCATCTTCATGCTCAATCCCGAGGGTCGGGTGGTGAGCTGGAATGCAGCCGCGGAGCGCATCTACGGATTCACCGCCGAGGAAGCGATCGGCAGCAGTCTCAGCCGTTTTCATCCTCCCGAGGACCAACATGCCGAGACTCCGCAGTACGCTCTGGAGCAGGCCGCCGCTACCGGACGCTTCGAGGAAGAGAACTGGCGCACGCGGAAGGATGGCCAGCGGTTTTGGGCGAGCACCGTGACCACCGCGCTCCGGGATGAGAGAGGGAATTTGCGGGGCTTCTCCCGAATTACCCGCGACGTGACGGAGCGGCGGGAACTGGAGCACCGCCTGCGCCACGCGCAAAAATTGGAAGCTATTGGCCGCCTTGCCGGGGGTGTGGCCCACGAGTTCAATAATTCGGCCACTGCCATCCTCGGCTACAGCAGCTTGGTGATTGACCAGGCTCAGGACAATCAGCAACTGCGCCACTATGCGGAAGAGATCCATAAGGCGGGACAACGCGCCGCCTCCGTCACGCGCCAACTGCTGGCCTTCAGCCGCCAACAGATTCTGCAGCCCACTATGCTCAGCCTGAACGAGGTGGTGGCCGACATCGAAAAGATGCTTCGTGGGCTGATCGGGGAAGACATCCGCTTGCTCACCACGCTTGATCCTTACTTGGGTGTGGTCAAGGCCGACTCCGGCGAAATGGAGCAGGTGATTATCAACCTGGTGTTGAATGCCCGCGACGCCATGCCGGACGGCGGTGTCATGCACATCGAAACCAGCAACGTTGAGGTGGACCACGTCTTCGCCGCCGAGAACCCCGACATGGCGCCCGGTCCGCATGTCCGGTTGCGGGTAACCGACACCGGCATCGGATTAGACAAGCAAACCGCCGCGCATATATTCGAACCTTTCTTCACCACCAAGCCGGTGGGCCAGGGGACCGGGCTCGGACTGTCTACCGTCTACGGCACCGTCAAACGCAGTGGAGGAGGCATCCTCGTCTTCAGCGAACCCGGTCGCGGCGCGACCTTCGAGATCTACCTTCCGCGGCTGGAGCAGGCCTTGGTGAAGCCGGCCATCCTTTTTCCCAGGAGGAAGCCTGACGGGGGCTCGGAAACCATTCTGATCGTCGAAGACGACAGTTCGCTGCGCTGGCTCACCGTCCAGATTCTTACCCAATTCGGGTACACCGTTCTGGAAGCGGGGGATGGGTCCCAGGCCTTGGCCCTCGCCGAAGAACGGGCCGGCAACATCGACATTTTGCTCACCGACGTGGTCATGCCCGGATGCAATGGCCGGCAGCTAGCCCGCCAGGTGGAGCAGCTCTACCCACAGATCAAAGTGTTGCTGATGTCTGGATACACTGCGGAAATCGTCGCCCAACAAGACGGGAAGGAAATCGCCCTGGCGTTCCTGGAGAAACCGTGTACGCCGGAAGAACTGGGGTTGAAGGTGCGTGAAGTGCTCGGCCAAAGCGACGCTCCCAGGCTGCGCAAGCGAGCATGAGCAGGAGAAGTGCCGACACGAGATCACAAGGAGAACAGTGGATGGATCGACGCATGATTTGGATTGAGGATGAGGAGTTTACCGGCTGGTGCTGCTCCGATTGCCAATGGGGAATCATTGTCCCGCGTCTGGACAGCACAGTCGCCGCGCTGGCGTTCAATCGCGTTGCGCAGGAGGAGTTCCAGCAACACGACTGCGCGACCGGCGCGAACGCCGAAACTGCAGCCTAAGGGCAGGCCGATCACGAGTGGCCATTTCGCCGCCCGCAGCAAGGAAATTCTTAGGGCCGCTGGCTTGCGCCCCAGCTAACCGCCGACGTTGATCCTGGCGAAGGAGAGCACCGCCCGGCCGCTGGTCGGAACCCCAAACGTGGTGGCCGGCTGGAAGGTGGTGAAGATCATGATGTTGTTCAGTTGCGGCTCCAGCCCGCGGGCATCCGCTGGTCCGGAGATGATGCGATAGTCCTGCACCCGGCCGTTGGCGTCCACCGTGGTTTCCACCACCACCTGCTCCGAGTTGACGGTGGGCTCCGATTCCAGACCCAGGTTCGAGGGCAGAGCCTGCAGCCGCGGCGGGGTGTAGAGCAGCGTAGGCACGTCATCCCGCGACGCCGAAAGCTGCACCGGCATCGCCATGAATCCGATCAGTACCCCGAAAAAGATGACGGCGCTGATCAGCCCGGCGGTGGCGGGCAGCATGAAGGCGCCCGCAAGATTCTCCATCCGCACCAGCAAACCCTGCAGGCGGTGTTGGTTCCCTTGCGCCGCGGCCTGAGAAATCGCCACCCGCAACCGCAGAGCCAGTTCCGGCGGCGCCGGCTCCGGTCCCAGCGAGGAGAGCAGCCGCTCGGTGCGCTGCCATTCCGAATATTCCGCACGGCAGGCGACACACTCTCCCAGGTGCTGTGCGATGGCCTGCATCTCGCGGCCGGACACGGCACCGTCCAGGTAGGACGAAAACAGAGAGCGCGCTCGCTTGCAGTTCATGGTCTGCTAATCTCCATTGACCTCGCTCGGAACCTCCAGCAATCCCAGTTCCGGGCCGACTTCCTGGGCGTAGGCGGCCAGCCGCTTCTTCAGCGCTTCGCGGCCGCGCATCAGCCGCGATTTCACCGTGCCCAGCGATGCTTCCAGGATCTCCGCAATCTCTTCATAGGAGAGCCCCTCGATGTCGCGCAGAATCACCGTCGTGCGGTACGGCTCCTGCACCAGCCGGAGTTCGGCTTCCACCTTGGCGCGGACTTCCTCCTGCGCCACGTTATCGAAGGGGCTGCGCCCGGGATCCACCAGGGTTTCCCGGATGACGGTCGTCCGCGTGGCCTCTTGCTCCATCGAGGTTTCCCGGCCTTTGTGGCGGAACCACCAGCGGCGGTGGTTGGAAGCCTCATGGATGGCGATGCGATAGATCCAGGTCTTCAGGCTGGCTTCGCCCTGGAACCGCCGCATGCCGCGGAATACTTTCAGGAAGACTTCCTGGGTGGTGTCGGCGGCGTCCGCAGGATCGTTCAGCATGCGGTACACCAGGCCATACACGGGCTGGTGAAACCGGTCGATCAGCCAGGCGTAGGCTTCCTCCGAACCGCTCTTCAGTTCGGTCAGGATCGAGGCTTCTTCGCCCCGCACCGGAAATGCGCTCGCCAGATCGCCCAAGGCTGCTACTCCCGCGGCCAGCTTCATCGCTGACCCCTCCATTCTAGCGGGATAGCTTGGCGGGAACAACTGTTCATCACCTCAACCACGCCTGCCTGCCGGTAGTAACCACGCAAGCCGAACTGCCTCAAAGGAATAGACTCCGAGGAGCGCTCGGAGGTTCCCGGCGGGGATTACCAAAGTCAGGGCCGGGGACGGTTGCCGGGCCCCTACTGTGGATTGCTGGGCTGGGAAGCCGGGGTGACGGTGGCAGCAGTCGGCTTCTTGGCGGTCTTTTTCGCCGGTTTCTTGTCCTCGTCGTCCACGATGACTTTCTTGGGTTTGGCGGAGGCTGCGGCCCGCACCGGTTTGGCCTGGCCCTGGAGCCGCGCGATCTCGGCATCTTTCGCGCTCGCCAGCGCCTCCAGACGGTCGCCAAGGGCACGGCGCGCTTGGTCGATTTGATTCAGGTCTGCCGCCAGGGGCTCGAACTCGTTCCTTGATCCAAAAGCCCCGGTTGACTCCGCTAGCGACGCCAATACGTCATAGAGCACGTCCAGGTTGCGGTACAGCTTGAAATTGGCAGCGAAGTCGTTGGGCGAAGCCTGCACCCGCGCCACGATGGTCGGCATCGCCACCGTGAGATTGCGTTGGATGGACTCCGCCTTGGTCTCAGCGTCGTGCTTGGTGTCGTTGGCGACCTTCCACTTGCGGATACTCAGAAGGCTGACGTCAGCGGTGGTAGTCCGGGCGGTGGCCTGGACCTGCGCCAGCAAAGGCGATACGTTGCCGGGACCGGCCACCGGGGCGGCCGAGGTGGCCACGGGCCGCGCCGATGCCGCGCTCCCACTGGCCGGTGCTCCTACCTGCGCTGGAACCGGCAGAGCCAGCGTGGCCGCCGTCAGGACACAAAAATACCAACTCCTCATCATGCTCACTCGCTTCCTGACAAAGTGGCTCTGGCCTGCCCGGCGATCCGATGGCCGAGCAGCCATTTTGGTTAGCTTCCTTTGTATCATGTGAAGCCTTCTCGTCCAATGCGCGGATCGAAGAGAAATGCGAAAGGCGAAAACTTCCTCTCCGCCGCTGATAGAACGGCGCGCTCTGCTACACTTCTACCAACCTTAGCAACCCCACCCATGCCAGCCCATTGAGGAGAAGCATCATGACCGCTGCGACTGCAACCACACCATCGAGGAACGTGAGGGCGCGAGAGGTACTGGCGGCCTGGGGCCGCATTCTGGCAGGAAGCCCGCCCATGCTTTCCATCGAGATCACCAAAGAATGTCCTCTGAGCTGCCCGGGATGCTATGCCTACAACGAGCAGCATCTGGGCGGCGCGGCCAACTTGCGTGACCTCAGCGATTTTCGCGGGGAAGAACTTGTCCGGGGGGTTGTGGATCTGGTCAAGCAGCACCGGCCCATGCACGTGTCGCTGGTGGGCGGCGAGCCGCTGGTGCGCCGCAAGGAACTCGACCAGATTTTGCCGCAGCTCAGCCAACTCGACGTCTTCACGCTGGTGGTGACCAGCGCCGTGGCTCCCATTCCCGCCGCCTGGATGGAGATCCCGCGGCTGCGCGTCACGGTTTCGGTGGATGGCCTTCCCGAGCACCACGACATCCGACGCAAGCCGGCAACTTACGAGCGCATCCTCAAAAACATCGCCGGACGAGAGGTCAACATCCACCTCACCGTTACTCGGCCCATGGTGCATAGCGCCGGATACCTGGAGGAGTACTTCGCTTTCTGGGGCGGCCGCCCGGAGATCAACCACATCTGGGTGAGCACCTACACCCCCCAGGTGGGCGAGGAGACTTGCGAGATGCTGACGCCGAACGACCGCGCGGTCCTGTTCGAGCGCATGCCTGACTGGCAGCGCGCGTTCCCCAAACTGCTGATGACGCAAGCCATGGTGGGCGCCTTTGCCCGGCCTCCGGAGAAACCTGCGGACTGCGTTTTTTCCCAAATGTCAGTCAACTACTCGGCGGACTTGAGCACCCGCGTGGAGCCCTGCATCCTGGGCGGAGCGCCGGACTGCAGCCAGTGCGGATGTGCCGCCAGCGTCGGCTTCCATTCCCTGCGCCATACCGCCCTGGTCGGGCCGCTGAAGGTGGGGCACTTGATCGGTGCTTCGGTCGCAATCGGCGCCACGGTCGGCCGGGTGCGGCGTTCTATCGAGCCGGAGCGGTGGCGGAAGCCAGCGGTGAAAAAGGAGTTGGTACAACTCCGGGTGCCTTAGACGATTTAATCCGCAGCCGAAATCCCGAGCAAAGCGAGGGGTCTAAGAAAGATTTGGTGGACCTGGTCGGGTTCGAACCGACGACCTCTTCCATGCCATGGAAGCGCGCTCCCAACTGCGCCACAGGCCCACTCACGGCAAGGTTGGCATCCGTAATTCTGCGCCCACGCCAGCCCTATAGTCAAACCGGGCGTGCAGCCTTCGCACGCCCGTGTATCGGCCAGGCAAACTTGCTCAGGAAAGCTATTCCAGCCGACCCGTGGTCTAGCCCACCGGACTGCCGATGGTCAGGCAGTTGGCCGAGCTATTGGGATCGACTTTGATGTTGAAAGAATCGTCGGTGCAGAAGTGCCGGCTGCCGCTGGTTCCCGGAGAACTGGGGTCCGCCAGCCACTGATAGCTGGTGGTGATGCCCGAGGTGACGACGCAGGTTCCGGGTGTAAACGCATAACCGCTCTTGGTGCCGCTGGCCAGGTTGGCGTCGATAATCGCGGCCCCGGCCGAGGTCGGCGAGCCGCCGCCGCTGGGCGGCCCTAGTGACCCCAAGGTGCAGGAATAGTTGTTGTAGGTGGTGTTGTAGGTCACTTCCGCGTTATTGATAGCCCGCAGCGAACCCACCGCCGAGGCCTCGTTGGCGGCCATTCGCGACTTCATCAGGTTGGGAATCGCGATCGCGGCGATTACCAGGATGATCGCCACCACGATCAGCAATTCGATCAGGGAAAAGCCGTGCTGTTTGCGCATAAGCTTGCGTCTCTCTCGGAGATTCACAAACACATAGGGACAACTCTGGGAAGGCAGTTTTGGGGCCAGCTTGGGGGCGGCGAGCGTTCGTCGTAAGCTATTGTCGCCGAGCTACTTAGCAAGTCGCCCGAATGCGTCTTTCACAACCCCGGTGACCGGGTGACGGAATCTGTCAGTCGAAACGCCGTTTCTTGTCAGTTGACGCGGATTGCCACTCCCGCCCCCAGCCTGTCTAAACAGCCGCAGCCCGGCCGCCGCCAGCCAGATTGGCGCACGCCGCGGCCGGGTCCACGGGGACTCCGTCGCGGTAGCTCACGACGTTGCCCGAAATGGCCGCAATGCGCTCGCCGGGCACGAGAATTCCGACCAGGTTCAGGGGATCGGCGGCCGATACCGTCACCATTTCATTCGTGGGAGGGAGATTGCGGGTCGCGCGCAGGGACTCAACCGCCGCCGGCAGTGCAAATTGCTCGCCGATAAAACCGCTGAGGAAGCGCCCGCCGCGGATCTCGCCGCGGTCTTCCAGTCGCCGGAACCCGAGCAGCAGTTCACGCCACTTCGGGACAACCGATTCGCGGGCCAGCAGGTCACGGAAGACCACGCCGTAACGGTTGAGCAGTATCCAGCAGGTGGCTTCGATCGAGCGCTGGCGGTCGGCCGCTTCGCCGGCATAGAGCAACGACCAGCGCCCCGAACTGTGCCGCGGACGAATGGTGCGCCCGGAGCCGTGGCCACTGCGCCGCTTGGGATCGATCAGCGCGCGCAGGTTGTCGAAGCCGTCGGCGGTGATCTGCCCCCCAGCCACCAACTCCCAGAGCGCGGTCTCAACCTCGGACTTCAACTTGCCGGTTCCGCGGACGACGTCGGCAAAGAACGATGCGCCGCGCGTCTTCAGGTATTGCAGCACCTCGCGTCCGCCCGGACTCAGTCCGCGCAGCTCACCATCGTCGGCGTGGCGCGGCGTCATCCAGTCGGCTTCCTCGCGCACGAAGAAGGTGATGGGAGCGACGCTGGTCGGCACCACCCGCCGCCCTCCGCCCGAATCCTCAAGCGTCGCTGGATGCGGCGAGAGCCTGCCCCAGCCGACTGCGCCGGTCAGCGACAACTGGTCGAGAAACTTGGGATCGTAGTTGGCCACGCGCTGCCCTAGGATCTGGCGCTCCCAGGCGCTGGCGGGGATCTCGAAGCCCTGCAGTTGACGCAGCACCTCCAGCGTGCCGCGTTCTCCCAATACCTGGCTGCCGGCTGCGACGTGCTGCCAGCGCAGCAGCCAGCGCATGAACTGCGCAGCCGTCACCGGCTCGATTTGCTTGCGCAGCCGGCCCAGCGTCAGGCGATGGATCCGCGCCAAGAGGCGCCGGTCGCACCACTCGGTCTGCTCCGGATCTCTTCTTTCGAACTGCCCGCGCAGGATGGCGCCGCTGGACTCCAGGCGTAGCAAGGTTTTATCGATTTCTGAAGCGGGCAGTCCGAGCGTGCTGCCGAGATCAACGGCGGTTGTGGGTCCGAGGTGCTGCATCCATCCACGGACCATAGCCAGCAGCGCGTCGTCAGCCGACGGCGACGCTGCTTCGATGTCGGCCGTCTCGCTCTCGAACTGCGCTTGCGGGAAGATAGCGCGGAAGCTCTTGGCTCTGTCCGCCGCGACCCAGTAGGCGATGCCGTTCCGTCTCGCTCTGCCTGCACGGTTTTCAGTTGCCAGACGTTCGAAGAATGCAGTCCATAGCGCTGCGACCGGCTCTGGCAATGCGATCAACGTCTGCAGCACGTCATGCAGTTCGTCAGCGTCACGCACCTCCGGCCAGGCGTCCTGCCTGACCTCGGCGATGGCCTCGGGATCGAGCGCCCCTACTTCATTGAGCACCGATTCCGGCAGCGTTCGCCGCATCTCCACCGCCCGCGCCCGGCGCTCCTCGAGCGGCGCGTCGTCGAGATACGCGTAAGGATTGGCGTTCAATATCTCGTGCGAAAACGCCGACGGCACCGGCGTGTCCACCGCCAGGCAGCGAATGTCGCCGGAGCTGATGCCGCGCAGCACTTGTTTCAAGCCGTCGAGGTCCATGGCCTCGGTCAGAACGTCCTTCATTACTTCGCGCACCAGCGGGTGGTCGGGGATCTGGATGTCGCCCTCGATGTTCTCCTGGCACGCCGCCACGTCGGGGAACACCGAGGCCAGCAGGTCATCCGAGCGTATGCGCTGGATCTGCGGCGGGACTTTCTTGCCGTGGTCGAAGCGCAGCAGCGCCAGCGCGCGCTCGGCGTCCCAGCGCCAGCGCGTCCCGAAGATGGGGGACCCGGTCAGCACGGCCTGCTCCAGCACCGACTGCACGCTTTCCGGCTGCAAGAAATGGAAGACGTCCGCGAGCGGAAAGCTGTGCTGCTCGGCCAGCGCGATGTTCAGGCCGTTATCTGTGGCCGCAGCCTGCAACTCGAAATTGAACGACCGGCAGAAACGCTTGCGCAGCGCCAGTCCCCAGGCCTTGTTGACGCGCGCGCCGAAGGGCGCGTGGATGACGAGCTGCATGCCGCCGCCCTCGTCGAAAAAGCGTTCGGCGATGATGGTGTGCTGCGTCGGCACCTCGCCCAGCACTGCGCGTCCTTCGACCACGTACTGGACCGCCTGCTCCCCGCCGGATTCGTCGAGGCCGCACTCGCGGCCCAGCCACGCGACCGCCGCTGCCATTTCAGGCGTGGTGCGATCGAGGAAGCCTGGCCGCAGATCGCGCGCCAGATCGCTGATGCGCGCCCGCAACTCCGCCACCTGCTCGGAGAGTTCGGCGGTGCGCCCCGGGGCTTCGCCACGCCAGAAAGGAATGCCCGGCGGCGCGCCGTGGGCGTCCTCCACCAGCATGCGCCCGGAAGCCTCGATGCGGCGAATCCGCCACGAGGTGTTCCCTAGCAGCATGATCTCGCCCTTCATCGACTCGACCGCGAAGTCCTCGTCCACGGTGCCGACCACGATGCCTTCCGGCTCGGCCACGACTGTGTAAAGCGCGTTGTTGGGAATGGCGCCACCGCTGGTGATAGCCGCAATCCGCGCCCCGCGCCGCGCCCGCAGCCGTCCATTCACGCGGTCGCGGTAGAGATACGCGCCATAGCGTCCGCGCCGGGCGGCGATGCCGTCGGAGAGCATCACCAGGATCGCTTCAAATTCCTCGCGCGGGAGATCGCGATAGGGATAAGCGCGGCGCACCAGCGCGAAGAGATCATCTTCCTTCCACTCTTCGGCGGCGCACGCTGCCACGATCTGCTGCGCCATCACATCCAGCGGCGCTTCTGGAATCATGATTCGGTCGAGTTCGCCTTGACGTATCGAGCGCACCAGCGCGGCGCACTCCAGCAGTTCATCGCGTGTGGTTGTGAAGACTCGGCCTTTCGGAACCGCCCCGCGCCAGTGTCCTGAGCGCCCGATCCGCTGCAGCAGCACGGCGATGGAGCGCGGCGAACCGAGGTGGCACACTAGGTCAACGAAGCCGATGTCGATGCCCAACTCCAGCGATGCGGTCGCCACCAGCACCCGCACTTCTCCGTTTTTCAACTTCTTTTCCGCGGCCAGACGCAGCTTGCGTGCGAGGCTGCCGTGGTGCGCGGCGACCGCGTCTTCGCCCAGAATCTCGCCGAGATGATGCGCCACGCGCTCCGCCATCCGCCGCGTGTTGACGAAGACCAAAGTCGAGCGGTGCTGCTGGACCAGTTCCGAGATGCGGGCGTAGATCTCGTCCCACATCTCGTTCGAAGCCACCGCGCCCAGTTCGCTTGCCGGGACTTCGATAGCGAGGTCCATCTGGCGCTGGTGGCCGATGTTGACGATTGCCGGATCGGGACGGTCCGCGCCCGTGAGGAAGTGGGCCACCAGCTCGATCGGCTTCTGCGTAGCCGAAAGCCCGATGCGTACCGGCCGGCTGTGCACCAGCGCATCCAGCCGTTCGAGCGAGAGCGCCAGGTGGGCACCGCGCTTGTCGTCGGCCACGGCGTGAATCTCGTCCACGATCACGGTCTCGACGTCGCGCAGGATCTGCCGGCTCTTCTCCGCCGTGAGCAGGATGTAGAGCGACTCCGGCGTGGTCACCAGGATGTGCGGCGGCCGCTTCAGCATGGCGCGGCGCTCGTGCGCCAGCGTGTCGCCGGTGCGGACCGCGGTGCGAATCTCCGGCATCAGCAGCCCGCGCTCGCCCGCCAGTTGCAGGATCTCGCTGAGCGGGACTTCCAGATTCTTCTGGATGTCGTTGCCCAGCGCCTTGAGCGGGGAAACGTAGAGCACCTCGGTGCGGTCCTGCAGGTCACCGGCCAGCGCCTTGCGCACCAGGCGGTCGATGCAGGCCAGGAATGCCGAGAGCGTCTTGCCGGAACCGGTGGGAGCGGAGATCAGCGTGGTCCGGCCCGCATGAATGTGCGGCCAACCCTGTTCCTGCGGCTCGGTCGGGGTGCCGAACCGGCGCACGAACCACTCCTCGACGATAGGATGAGCCCACCCCAAGGGCCCGCTGGCGGAAGGCATCATTCTATTCTAAGCGATGCGGCAATTTTCGCCAAGCGTTCGCCCACGCGCAAACGCGCACCGAACTAGCTGTCATTTGAGTCTTGGAGATCACTTTTGATAACGCGATTAATGAGATGGTCCGCCGCCTTGATCAGCCCTGGTGGGATGATCGGGCACAGACAAGGAGGATCATCGCATGAACATCGCCTCTGTTGGTATCGATCTGGGCAAGACGACCTTCCATCTCGTCGCTCTCG
>DATNJE010000278.1:0-2546 GCA_035604095.1 Terriglobales bacterium | reverse complement strand
TCTTTACAATCTATTCTGCGACCCGGATATCATCGATTTCCCGTTCGCTCGCCTCGGGCGCAAGCCGCTGGCCAAGCTGATCTCCAGCACCCGCGCCCACAAAGTGCGGCACCACTATTCGACCATCGGGGGAGGCTCGCCGATCCGCCGGAATACCGAGCGGCAGGCGCAGGCGCTCGCAGCCGAGCTCGAAGCTCGCGGTTTCGATGCCCGCTGCTTCGTGGCCATGCGTTACTGGCATCCCTTCACGGCGGAGGCCGTCGCCACGCTGGAGCGCGCCCATTGCCGTGAGATCGTGCTGCTGCCACTCTATCCCCAATACTCGAGCACGACCACGGGCAGCAGCCTGAACGAGTGGAACCGGCGGTTCCAGCCGAACGGCGCTCCCGTGCACCTGGTCGCCGAGTTCTACCGACACGAAGGCTACCTGGATGCGCTGGTTGCAACCATCGACCGCACGCTTGGACGTTTCGACGCGCCATCGCGGCCGGAGCTTATCTTCAGCGCGCACAGCGTTCCGCTCGCGGTGATTGAGCGTGGCGATCCTTACCAGAGGCAGGTCGAGGAAACCGTGGCACTCGTGATGGAGCGCGGTGGTTGGTCGAACGGGCACCGGCTCTGCTATCAGAGCAAGGTCGGCGCCAGCCGCTGGCTACAACCGACGCTGCGCGGCACGCTGCGGCAGGTGGCGGAGCAAAAAATCGAAGAAGTCTGCGTGGTGCCCATATCGTTCGTCTCCGACCACGTGGAGACGCTGGGAGAGATCGACCACGAAGCGCGGAAACTTGCAGCCGGGCTGGGCATCCAGCGCTTCGAGATGACACCGGGCCTGAACGATTCGCCGGCGTTCATCCGTGCGCTGGCGGACCTTGTGCTGGCGGCTGCGGGCATGAGAGAAGAGCGAGTTCTGGCGGCCGATTAGCGGCCTCCAGGTGAGGACCAATGGCAGATCAGCAATCGAATACGGCAGCGGGCGCTCTCGGACGTCTGGGGCCACTGCCGCGAAAGGCGCTGGGCAGTTCCGCCATCGCCGCGGAACAGGCCTATCGCACGCGTTCCGGGCTGCCCCTGTTGACGGAAGAGGACATCACCGCCCTCAAGGCGGGTGAACCCATGCCCTGGGAGTGCGGCGAAGTCGCCCCGGTCGCGAGCGCACCTGCTGCCGCCGCTGCGCCTGCTGCTCCGGCAGCGGCTCCTGCGCCCGCGGCTGCTGCGCCAGCTTCAGCGGGAGCGGTGAGCGCCGAGGTCGCGGCCATGATGGCCGGCGGACGCAAGTGGAGCCGGTCTTCGATCGCGGCCGAGCAAGCGCGCCGTAAGCGTACGAACCTTGCGCCGCTGACGGATGCGGAAGTCGCCGTCCTTCTCGGGGAAGCTGCCTCGGCCGCGGCGCCGGCTGTTCCAGTTGCGCCGGCCGCTGCTGCGGCCCCGGCGTCTGCTCCCGCAGCTCCTGCTGCGGCAGCGCGTCCGGCGGCAGCCGCTATACCGACAGCGCCCGCGGTCGCGCGCGAAGGCGCTTCGACGCGCTACGTCGGCACGCCGGCGGTCGGCACCTCGAAAGCCGCTGCTGCCGGGGGAGTTGCTGCCGTTGGTCCGGAAAACACACCAGCCGACCAGCGCCGCCGTCGCCTGGTGTGGTGCGGCGTGGCGGCGTTCCTGGCAGCATGGTTACTGGCCTTCTTCCGCTTTTTCCTGCCGCGCACGCTATTCGAGCCCAGCACCGTGTTCAAGATCGGATATCCCACCGACTACGGCCTGGGTGTCACCGAGAAATGGCTGCAGGCCTACCGCATATGGGTGGACCGCACCCCCGACCGCCTGTTCGTGATCTACGCGCGCTGCACCCACCTGGGCTGCACCCCCGACTGGAAGGCGGCGGAGAACAAATTCAAGTGTCCGTGCCACGGCTCGGGCTACGACAGCGAAGGTGTGAACTTCGAAGGGCCGGCGCCGCGTCCCATGGACCGCGCGCAGATCGCGCTGGCGCCCGACGGCCAGATCCTGGTGGACACCTCCAAGCTGTATCACTGGCCCAAGGGACAGCGCAGCGAGTTCGACGATGTGGGCGCGTTCTTGTCCGTGTAACCCGCGCCCGCAGCCGGGGCAGCAAGCTAAAGGAGTGGTGGGGTAATGGCAGACGAGAAGGACTTGAAAGATGTCAAACCGCCGGCCGGAGGGAATGGCGACGGCGGCAATGGCGCCGGCCTGATGAAGGAGATCCGCGACATCAACGCGGACCTCGTCAACAAGGCCAAGGAGCAGGTGGAAGGACTCAAGGACCCGACCAAGACCCAGGTCTTCACTTCCATCTTCCGCCACAAGCACGACAACACCCCGCGCAACCGCGCCCTGGGCGTGCTTTCCAACGTCTTCCTGCACCTGCACCCGGCCAAGATCAATCGCGACGCGGTGCGCTACAGCTACACCTGGGGCATGGGCGGCATCACCTTCTACCTGTTCATCGTGCTGACCTTCACCGGCGTGCTGCTGATGTTCTACTACCATCCCAGCAAGGTGCAGGCCTTCCGCGACGTGCTCTATCTCGAAGC
>DATNJE010000277.1:0-11943 GCA_035604095.1 Terriglobales bacterium | reverse complement strand
GCTTGGCGAACCTCAGGGATGCGGCTGGCGACGCCGGTCGAGGTCTCGTTGTGGACCACGGCGACGGCCTTGATGGCGTGATCGCGGTCGGCTGCGAGCCGCGCCTCCACCTTGGCTGCATCCACGCCGTGGCGCCAGTCTCCCGGCATGAACTCGACCTCCAGCCCCAGCTTCTTCGCCATCATCTGCCACAAGGCGGCGAACTGCCCTGTCTCGTACATCAGCACCTTGTCGCCGGGCGAGAGCGTGTTGACGAGCGCTGCTTCCCAGGCGCCGGTGCCGGAAGACGGAAAGATGACCACCGGTCCGGAAGTCTGAAAGATGGAACGGCAGCCTTCGAGGACGTCCTTGCCGAGTTGCGCGAAATCCGGCCCGCGATGGTCGATGGTGGGGCGGCTGATAGCGCGCAGAACCCGGTCGGGGACGTTGGTGGGACCGGGAATCTGGAGGAAATGACGGCCGGGCTGATGTTTCATGAGCTACCTCCCTGACGCTACTCTTCCTCTTCCTCCACCACGCCGCGGGCGGCCTTGGACGCAGTGATGATCTTCTCCTGCAACTGCGCCGGCACGATATCGTAGTGGTTCATTTCCATGTTGAAGCTGCCGCGGCCCTGGGTCATCGAGGTCAGGTCGACCCCGTAGGTCAGCATTTCGGCCATGGGCACTTCGGCCTTGATCACGGTCTTGCCGCTCTTGTTGTCCATGCCCTGGATGCGGCCGCGGCGCGAGTTGAGGTCGCCCATGATGGCGCCGGCAAATTCGTCCGGCACTTCGATCTCCACCTTCATCACCGGCTCCAGCAGCGTGGGCTTGGCCTGTTCCATCGCCTTGCGGAAGGCCAGCCGCCCGGCGAGTTGGAACGAGAGGTCGTTGGAGTCCACGTCGTGATACGACCCGTCGTAGAGCACAACCCTGAAGTCCACCACCGGATAGCCGGCGAGATAGCCGCGCGCCGCCGCGTCCTTGATCCCCTTTTCGACGGCGGGGATAAAGTTTCGCGGAATAGCGCCGCCGAAAATGTCGTTGACGAACTCGAACTCTCCCCCGCGCGGCAGCGGTTCCATCTTGATGCGGCAGACGCCGAACTGCCCGTGGCCGCCGGTCTGCTTTTTGTGGCGGCCTTCCACGTCGGCGCGCCCGCGGATCGTTTCCCGGTAGGGCACCTTGGGCGCCTTCAGGTTGACCTCGGTGTGATACCGCTTCTTCAGCTTCGAGACCACCACTTCAATATGCTGCTGCCCGGTGCCCGCCACCAGGAATTCCTTCGTCTGCGGGTCGCGGAAGAAGCGCAGCATGGGGTCTTCTTCCATCAGCTTGTGGATGCCGTTGGAGAGCTTGTCTTCGTCGGCGCGCGTTTTGGGCTCGACCGCGAAGCTGATGGCCGGCTCCGGCAGCTTCACCCCCGGATACTGGATGGACGCAGCCTTGTCGCCCAAGGTGTCGCCGGTGAGGGTGTCGCGCAGCTTGGCCACCGCGCCGATATCCCCGGCGCGCAGCTCCGGCACCGGCACCTGGTTCTTGCCCTGCATGATCGAAACGTGCGCCAGCTTCTCGCTGCTGTTGCGGGTAAAGTTCTGCACCGTGGCTTCGTTCTTTAGCACGCCGGAGAAAACTTTGAAAAACGAGATGCGGCCGGAAAAGGGGTCGGAGACCGTCTTGAAGACGTACAGGGAGAGCGGCTCCGAGTCCGCCACCTTGCGCCGCGGCGGCTCGCCGTTGCCGGAAGTGGGCGCGCCCTCGACCGGAGCGCGGTCGGTGGCCGCCGGCAGGTAGTCGGTGACGAAGTCCAGCAAGCGGTCGGCGCCGATGTTCCCCAGCCCGGAAGCGAACAGCACGGGATAAATGCGCCGGTCGCGCACCACCTCGCGCAATCCGCTCACCAGGTGCTCTTCCGCGATGGTGCCCTTGTCGAAGAACTCTTCCATCAGCGCGTCGTTGCCCTCAGCGATCAACTCCACCAGCTTTTCGTGCGCCTCCTTGGCCTGCTCGGCCAGGTTGCCGGGGATGTCGCCTTCCTTGCCTTTGCCGTTGCCGCCCAGGTCGTAGGTATAGGCCTTCATCTTGACCAGATCGACCACGCCGCTGAGGTTTTTCTCGCTTCCGATAGGCAACTCGACCGGAACCACGGTGCGGCCGAAAGCGGAGGTCAGCGATTCCATCACCCGCCCGAAGTCGGCGCGCTCGCGGTCCATGCGGCTCACCACAATGGCGCGCGGCAGTTGGAACTCCTCGCAGTAGGTCCACACTTTATCGGTGACCACCTCCACGCCGCTCACGCCGTCGACCACCACCAGCGCCGATTCGGTCGCTACCATGGCGGTCTTGGCTTCATGCGCGAACAGGGTGAATCCCGGCGTATCCAGGAAATTGACCTTGGTCTTGCCCCACTCCGCATAAGCGAGTGAGGTAGAGATGGACATCGAACGCGCGACTTCTTCCTCGTCGAAGTCGGTGACGGTGCTGCCGTCATCTACGCGTCCTAAACGTTGGGTCGAACCGGCGGTGTAGAGCATGCTGGCGACCAGCGAGGTCTTGCCGGCATGGCCGTGTCCGACCAGGGCTACATTACGCACGTTGGCGCCTTCGTAAACTTTCACGGGTCACTCCTTCACGGTCCCTGCGAGGTCGGGGTACTCAGGCCCGGCGGAGAGTCAGGCCAAACCCTACGATGCTAGCACACGCCAAAATCAGGGCTCAAGAGCGGGGATGCGGGCACTGCATTTGCGCATTTCGGTCTATAATCTCCCGATTCGCATGCGCCGCTCCACCGCAACTGCGTTGCTGCTGCTGATGCTGGCGGCGTTCCTCGCCCCGGCCGCACTGGCGACGGTCACCACCCTGACGCCCGCCTGCTGCCGCGCTGCAGGCCCGCACCACTGCTCGGCGATGGCCGCCAGCATGGTTCCCAGCGGGGTCAGGGTTCAGGCGCAATCCTGCCCGTACCGCAAGCCCCTGGCGTTCTCCGGTTCCGCGGCGACGCCACGGGCTACCCAGACTGTCGCCCTAGCCGGCGCGCATTCCTTCCTCGACGAGTTCTACTCTGGAGCCTTCATCTCCCACCGCGAATCGCCCCATTCGCAACGCGGCCCGCCGCCCACCTCTTCAGTTAAGTAGCTGTTTCCGGACCACATCTCTACTGCTCCGTGGGGGGTCGTATGACATCCAAAAGGATTTTTGTCCTGCTGGCTCTGCTTGCAGCCAGCAGCAGCGCCGGGGCCACCGTTTTCGGCTCCGTCCGAGGCATCATTCACGATCCGCAGCATCGTCCTGTGCAAGGCGCCATGGTGATGCTGCGGGCGAAGTCCTCCGATTGGGCCAAGACCACGAACAGTGATGCGAACGGCCAGTTCGAGTTCAACGCCGTGCCCATCGGCGAATACTCAGTCAGCGTGGCCAGCCCGGGGTTTGTGCAGACGGCGCAGGATATCGTCGTAGTCTCCGGCGCCGAGCCGGTCGCGCATTTTCAACTTCAAGTCGCGGGCAAGAATGAAAACATCACTGTCTCGGCCGCTCCCGAAGCTGCGCCGACCGACACCGTGACGCCCACCACCCTGCTCAGCCGCCTGGATGTCCAGCGGACGCCCGGCGCCGACCGCAGTAACAGCCTGGCCATGATCACCGACTATGTTCCCGGAGCTTACGTCACGCATGACCAGCTCCACATTCGCGGCGGACATCAGGTGAGCTGGCTGGTCGATGGCGTTCCCGTTCCCAACACCAACATCGCCTCCAACCTCGGGCCGCAATTCGATCCCAAGGATTTCGATTATCTGGAAGCCGACCGTGGCAGTTACAGCGCCGGGCTGGGCGACCGGACCTACGGCGTCTTCAACATCGCCCCGCGCACCGGATTCGAACGCAACAACCAGGCCGAACTGGTCACCAGCTTCGGCAACTTCTACCAGACCAACGACCAGTTCAGCTTCGGCAGCCACACCCAGCGCTTTGCCTACTACGCCAGCGTGAACGGCAACCGCAGCGATCTGGGACTGCAGCCGGCGGTGGCGCAGGTGGTGCACGATGCGGAGAACGGATACGGCGGCTTCGCCTCGCTCATCTTCAACCCCGACGCGTCGAACCAATTGCGCCTGGTGACCTCGCTCCGCAGAGACTACTACCAGGTCCCCTACGATCCGGATCCGAACGACTTTGAGAGTTCCCAATACAACAGCAGCGGCCTGCGCGATGGGCAGCATGAAGGCGATGTGATCCTGAATTTCTCCTGGGTACACACCTTCAACTCGAAGCTCCTGCTTACGCTCTCGCCGCTCTATCACTACAACAGCGCCAACTACGACTCCAATCCCAACGAACTCCCGTCCGCTACCACCGACCATCGCTCGTCCAATTACGCGGGCGGCCAAGTCACCTTCAGCGCCACCTTGCCGAAGAACAACCTGCAGGCCGGGGTCTACACTTTCTACCAGCACGACAACCAGTTGCTCGCAGTTAACCCCGGTCTCAGCCCACAGCAGCAGTCGCCTTCCGGCGCTTTAGGGGCCTTCTTCATCGACGACAAGTTCAAAGTCACCCCCTGGCTCACCTTGATGGCGGGAATGCGTCCCACGCATTTTTCCGGCGGCATCACGGAAAGCGCCATCAGCCCGCGGTTTGGAGCGTCCCTGGTCGTTCCTCGCCTGCGCTGGGTGTTCCGCGCCTTCTACGGACACTACTACCAGGCGCCGCCGCTGCTCACGGTTTCCGGGCCCCTCCTGCAACTTTTCAACAACAACAATCTTGCCTTTCTTCCACTCTCCGGAGAGCGTGACGAAGAGCACCAGTTCGGCGTGACCATTCCTTTCCGCGGCTGGACAATCGACGCCGACAACTTCAAGACCATCGCCCACAACTTTTTCGATCACAGCAACATCGGCGAATCCAACTTGTTCATCCCCGTGACCCTTTACGAGGCCATCATCCGCGGCTGGGAACTGACGTTGCGCTCCCCCCGGATCGCCAACCGCGCCCAGATCCACCTCGCCTATTCCAATCAAATCGCGGAAGGCGAGGGACCCATTACCGGCGGCCCCACTGATTTTTCCCTGCCTCCGGGTTTCTCGCCGCTCGACCACGACCAGCGGAACACCCTGAACGTCGGCGGCTATGTGAGCCTGCCCTGGCGCAGCTTCTCCTCCACCAACGTGTACTACGGCTCGGGCTTCAGTAACGGCTTCAACGGTGTTCCTGGATCGCCATATTCCGGCCCCTACCTGCAGGCGCACGCGACCTTTGATCTGTCTTTGGGGAAGGATTTCGGCGAGCGATTTTCGGCGTCGGTGAACGCCCTCAACGTCACCAACCGGCGCGTTGAACTCGACAACAGCCTGACCTTCGGCGGCTTCCACTGGAACAACCCGCGCGAGATCTATGTGGAGGTGCGCTACAAGTTCCACTACTGAAGTGCCCCTTCGACCGCCTGACGCGCGCCGGGGGTTTCGTTTACCATGGAGCCTGAGGGCGAGGCTGGCCAGGCATGCGGCTTCTACCTGATAAGGGTCATCCATGCACTTCCAACGATTCGTAGCTTTGATTTTGCTGTTGCTGATGGGCGTGGGGGCGGTTGCCGCTCCTCCTCGTGACACCCGCGCCCTGCGCCCGCCAAAAGGCGCTCGCGTCGCCATCGTGGTCTTCGAAGATCTGCAGTGCCCGGACTGCGCCCGCGCCAATCCCCTGCTGGAAGAAGCGGCGCGCACCTACAAAATCCCGCTGATCCGCTACGACTTCCCGCTGCCCATGCACAACTGGTCGTTCCAGGCGGCCATCCTGGCGCGCTACCTGGATACCAAATCGCAAAAACTCGGCGACGAGTTCCGCAGCGAAGTGTTCAAACACCAGCCCGAGATCACGCCCGACAACCTGCGTCCCTTCGCCGAGAAGTTCGCCCAGGAGCGCAAGACGGCGCTGCCCTTCGTGGTCGATCCCAAGGGAGAACTGGAACGCAAGATCAGGGCGGACTACCAGCTCGGGCAAGCTACCGGCATCCAGCACACGCCGACCATTTACGTCGTCTCGAACAGCACTACCGGCCAGCCGTTCGTCGAAGTCTTGGACCGGACCAAGCTCTACCAGTTGATTGACGACATGCTGGAGCAAGCGGGCCCGGCCACGCCAGCGACAACCACCCGCGCCAAGACGCAATAGCCGATGAGGGCTGCGAGTCTCCGCCTCACGCCGCGGTCTGGGCGTTGATCTTCCGCAGGGCCGTTAAAATTTCCTCGATGTCCGGCACCTGGTCCAGGCGGTATTGCTCGAGCCATGCGACCTTGCCCGCCTTATCGACGATGACGATGGTCCGCTCGCTGATGCCGGGCAGCGGCGGCCCCTCGCGCAGCAGGCCGTATTTCTGGATGATCTCCGCGTGGGGATAGAAATCGCTGCACAGGGGATAGTTCAGCAGGCCGATATCCTTCTTCTGCCAGGCGATGTGGCTGAACACGGAATCCACGCTGATGCCCACGACCTGGGCATCGAGGCCGGCGAACTGCTCGCGCTCCACCGCGTACGCCGGCATCTGCGCCGATCAGGTGGGCGTCCAGTTCAACACGTAGAAGGCCAGGACCACGTTCTTGCCGCGCAGCTCGCTGAGCTTGAACTTCTGCCGCTTGTCGCCCAGCACTGCCGGCAGCTCGAAATCCGGCGCCAGGTCCCCCACCTTGACCGCTGGCATGCATCCTCCAGGATGATCGCGTTAAGACTACAATTGGTCTGCGATTCTAGTCGGCTCTTCCACTACGGGCAAGTAAAGGGACGATGAAATTCCGCAGCGGGAGAAACGTCACCCGCCGAGCAGCATCGAAACAGACGGGCAGGAGGTCCATCATGTTCGGGTTTGCGCAATATAACTACGAATCATTCACACGCGACCTTCTTCACGAAGAGATGGCCTGCAAGAGCGCCGGCCCGGAGCCGGGCGAGCGAGCGCCCGAGTTCGAGGCCCGCACGCTCAAGGGGGATACCATCCGGCTGGGCAACTACCGCGGGTGGAAAAACGTGGTCCTGACTTTTGGCTCGCTGACTTGCCCCATGACCGCGGGCTCGATCGGCGGCATGAACGGCCTCTGCCACAAATTCACCCGCGCCGATGTGCAATTCCTCTTCGTATACGTGCGAGAGGCGCATCCCGGCGAGCGCACCCCGGCGCACCGCTCGATGGAGGATAAGACCCGCGCCGCCGAGACGCTGCGCGGCCAGGAAGAGATCAGGATGCCGATCATCGTGGACGAACTGCGCGGCCCTATCCACCGCAAGTACGGCAAGCTGCCCAACTCCACGTTCCTCATCGACAAATCGGGCCGCATCGCCTTCCGCGCTCTGTGGACACAACCGAACGTCATCGAAGACGCGCTGGAGGCGCTGCTCGAACGCCAGCGCGCTCGCGGCGTGGAGCACGCCATCGTCCACGGCGGCGAGGACCGGTCATTCCCACTTTCCTACGCTGTGGTGCATGCGTACCGGACGCTCGAGCGCGGCGGGGAGAAGTCGCTCGCGGATTTCCGCGAGGCCCTGGGCGCGCGCGGGCGTGTCGTGCTAGCTTCGAGCCGCATCGCGGAACCCATCGTGCTCCATCCGGGCAAGGCGTTCGCCGCGGCCGCCATCGCCGGCGGAGTGGTTACTGCGGGCTTGCTGGCCGGGCGCAAGCTGCGCAACATGCGCCTCTCCGCGCGGCACCCCTACGACGTGTACCGATCACGGCGCCGCGCAACACGCACGGGAACGGATTACAGCGAGCCGGTGGGGATTTAGTAAGTGGGAAGTTGAAAGTGAAAAGTAAGAGCCCGGCTCGCCATCGCGACTCGCGACTGCATCACGCTGGCAACTGATTCCTCGCTCCCGACTCCTGGCTCTGCGCCCACGCTTCGGCCGCCCGGATGCGCTTGGCAATCGGGGGGTGCGAGTGGAAGAGCACCTCCACTACCCGCGAGGGCTGGCGCTCCGCCAGGTTCTGGTCCGCCAGCTTGTTCATGCCGGAGATAAAGGGCGCGATCGACGGGATCGCGGTGTAGGAATAACGGTCGGCCTGGCGCTCGTTGAATCGCGAGTAGGCATTCAGCGCCGGCATGAGCAGGAACGAGAGCACGGCCGAGACCAGCATCAGCAGCGGGAGGTTGGCGAAGTCCGACAACTGCTCGAACAGGTGCCGCCGCTCGATGGCGTAGTGCAGTATCTGGTTGGCGGACCAGAAGCCGACCAGGGTTACGCCCGCCTCCACCAGGATGCCCTTGGGGATGTGCCGGTGCACGTGGTGGCCGAGTTCGTGCGCGAGGATGGCTTCGATCTCGTCGTCGGTGTAATTCGTGAGCAGCGTGTCGGCCAGAATGATCCGCCGCGTGGCGCCGAGCCCGGCGAGCGCCGCGTTGGCCTTGCGGCTCTTCTCCGAAAGCTTCCACTCGTAGACACCCTTTACGCGCGTGCCGGCGCGCTCGCTCAGGCGCGTCAGGCGTTCCTTCAGCCCGTCGTTCTCCAGCGGCTTGAATTTGTAGAACAGCGGGAAGAGCACGATGGGCGCGATCTGCGCGAAGAAGACGAAGAGGACGATGAAGATGGCCCACGCAATCAGCCACCAGAAGCGCGACTCGGAGCGGATCGTCCAGTAGACCAGCTCGACCAGGATGGAGGCGATCGCCAGGCCGACCAGCCCTCCCTTGACCTGGTCTTTGACCCAGGAGCTCAGCTTCTGGTTGGAGAGCTGGAAGCGGTGCTCCAGACGGAAGCTGTAGTAGTCGAGGGGGAACCCCAGGAGCTTGTTCAGCACCGTCAGCGTGAAGACGTAGAAGAAAACCGCGAGCACATAGATCTGTCCGGCGCCGAGGTAGGCCAGGTCGCGCAGGCGCGATGTCCACCCGGTGGCGAGCAGCACCAACAGCATCGCCAGGCCGAGCAGGAAGTCGGCGATGCCCAGCCGGCGGCGTATGCGGTTGTAACGGCGCGCATCGGGAGAATCGGGCGCTGGATTTTCCAGGTTGGCGGCGCTTGAAGAGATGAGATTATCCCCCCAGCCAAATGTAACAGAAAGCGCAATTGTCTGAACTTCAGGCGCCGCGAATCAAAGCGGATGAATTGAGTGGTTTTTTGAATCCGCGTTCATCCGCGCAAATCCGCGGCGAAGAAGTTACCTGCCGGCTAGCTGGCGAGAACGAATTCCTCCGAGGCCTTCAGGATCTCGTTCACCAGCGCCGGACTCGCGGCCTCGGAGTAGAGGCGCATCAGCGGTTCGGTGCCAGAGGCGCGCATCAGGATCCAGGCTTCGGCGCCGTTGCCGTTGGTGGGCGCGTCGAGGAAGAACTTGATACCGTCGAGGTCTTGCGTGCGCAGGACTTTGTATCGCCCGATGCGGTCGAGGCCGGCGGCGGCCCGGCGCAGCGCCGCCTGCTTCAGCTCCTCGGGGATATGCAGGTCGCGCCGGCCGTAATAGTGCGCGCCGAAATCGCGCTGCAGGCTGGCCACCAGCTCGCCCATGGTCTTCTTCTCGTCGGCCATCACGTTGGCGAGCAGCAGCGAATTCAGGATGCCGTCGCGCTCCGGCAGGTGCCGCGGGATGCCGATGCCGCCTGACTCCTCGCCGCCCACCAGCACCTCGCGACCGGAGAGCACCACGTCGCAGACGTACTTGAAGCCGATGCCGTGCTCGATCAGTTCGCGTCCGTACTTCGCCGCGATGCGATCGAGCATGCGGGTGGTGTTGAAGGCGCGCGTGATGACGCCCGGCCACTTCTTGCGTTCCAGCAGCCAGCGCAGCAGTACGGCGTAGCACTTGTGCGCGTCCACGAAGCTGCCGTCCTCGGCGACGGCGCCGATGCGGTCGGCGTCGCCGTCGGTCACGAACCCGGCATGGCATTTTTCGCGCACCACCATCTTCTGGGTCTCAGCCACGTGCGGCTCGATGGGCTCAGGATTGATGCCCGGGAAGAGCGGGTCCACGTTGGCGCGAATCTGCACGTGCTGGATGCCGTGCTCGGCGAAGATGCCGGAAAGCACGTTGCGCCCGGCGCCGTACATGCAATCGATGCCAAACTTGAAGCCAGCGCGCGCGATGGCGTCCAGGTCGGCGAATTTGGTGATGGCCGCCACGTAGGGCTTCTTGAAGTCGGTGGGCTCGATGGCCGCCTGGCTGCCGCGGGGCATCGCGCCCAGTTCCTGTTCGATCCTGCCGATAATCGTGGGCGTAGCCGAGCCGCCGAAGTTCGCCTTGAACTTCACTCCATTCCATTGCCAGGGATTGTGGCTGGAGGTGATCATCACGCCGCCAGCAGCGCCGAAGTGCTTTACCGCATACGAGAGTGCCGGCGTCGGCGTGTAATCGTTCGCCAGGCGGATGGGTATGCCAGCCGCGGCCAGCACTTCGCTGATCGCCTCCGCAAAACGGCCGGAGAGAAAACGCGTGTCGTAGGCGACCACCAATCCCTTCTTCGGATCTTCGTACTTCAGGACGTACGACGCGATCGCCCCACCCACGCGTCGCACGTTCTCGAAGGTGAAATCCTGGGCGATGACCGCGCGCCAGCCGTCAGTGCCGAATTTGATGTCGGAAGGCATTGTGTAGCGCCGGCGTCTCGCCGGCCATAGCGCGGTCCCGCCCGCGCTCTCACAGCAGCTTCTTCATCTTCTTCTCATCCAGGTGCTTGACGATCTTCCCCACATCCTGCGAGCGCTGGCGCGTGGTGATCAGGAGAGCGTCGTCGGTCTCGACCACAACCAGGTTATTCACCCCGATTGCGGCCACGAATTTCCGCGGCGCATAAATATAGTTGCCCTCGGCTTCGAGCGCGTACCCGCCCGAGCCTTCGATCACGTTGCCGTCAGGCGTGCCCTTTGCCAGCGCGTGGTGCTCGTAGAGCGCCGCCCACGAGCCGAGATCGTTCCAGCCGAAATCCGCCGGAATCGAGAACAGATTGGAGTGATGCTCGCCCTTGGCGGAGCGCGGCTCGAGCACGGCGTAGTCCACGCTGATGTTCTCGCATTTACCGTACTCGCGCGCGAACGCCTTGTCGAAGTTGCGCGTGCCGAAGGCGGCGGCGATCTTCTCCAGGTGCGGCGCGCTCTCGGACAAGTGCTCGCGCAAAGCATTGGCCAGGGTGCGCGCGCTCCAGACGAACATGCCGCTGTTCCAATAATAATTGCCGGCCTCGACAAACTCCTGCGCCTTCTCCACATTCGGCTTTTCGGTGAACCGCTTCACGCGGTGGACGCCGTCGCGCGTTGGCTCGCCGGTCTCGATGTACCCGTAGCCAGTCTCCGGGCGGGTCGGCTTGATGCCCATCACCACGATGTTTTCCCCGGCAACGGCGATCGCGGCCGCGCGCTCGACCGCTTTGCGGAAAGCCTTCTCGTCCGCGATCACGTGGTCGGCGGGGAACATCCCGATCACCGCCGCAGGATCCGACCGCAGCAGGAGGTACGCCGCCATGCCGATGGCGGGAGCGGTGTTGCGCGCCACCGGCTCGGCGATGATCTGGCGCGCGGAGATCTTTGGGAGTTGGCGGCGAATCTCGTTGCGCAGGTCAGGGTTGGTGATGACCCAGAAGCGGCTGGCGGGCGCGAGCGGCAGCAGCCGGGCGACCGTCTGCTGGATCATCGTCTTCTTGCCTTCAAGCGCGAGGACCTGTTTTGCGGTCGTGCGGCGGCTGCGCGGCCAAAAGCGAGTGCCGCGGCCACCGGCGAGGATTACGGGATAGAAGTTCGGTCTCAAGACTTGGTGCCGTCCCTACGGGACTCGGAATCCAATTTGCATCCTACCCAGGGCTTACGCCCTGGGCTAAGACAAATGCCGCCCTTCGGGCTGGACTTGTTGCTGGTTCACTCAGACTTGCCCGTGCCCCAGGGTAGTACCGGGTTCCGTCATCGCCTCTACTGGCAGTGTCATCCGCAGCATTTCAAATTCCTCTTGGGCGCGGATGCCCACCTGCGCGACAGCAGCCGGAACCACCAACGCATCGCCGCGCGC
>DATNJE010000276.1:0-6942 GCA_035604095.1 Terriglobales bacterium | reverse complement strand
GACGGGCAGCGACACTTCATCGATGTGCAACTGGTCGGGATAGCCGGAGCCGTCGGCGCGCTCGTGGTGCCAGCGCACGATCTCCGGGATCTGCGGCCAGGGGAACTGCACGTTGTGCACGATCTGGTGGCCGATGGTGGTATGGTCCATCACCTCGCGGAACTCGCGCGCCTCCAGCGCCGCCGGCTTGCTGAAAATGTACTTGTCGACCGTGACCTTGCCGATGTCGTGCAGATAGCCTCCGGCGCGCAGCCCGGCGACTTCCTGATCGCTCATGCCCATGGCTTCGCCCAGTCCGGCGGCGTAGCGCCCGACGCGCAGCGAGTGTCCGTGCAGGTGCGGGTCTTTCATGTCGATGGCGCTGGCGAAAGCGTGCAGGGTATGGTCGTAAAAGTTGTGCATCGAAGCCATCAGCCGCAGGTTCTCCGAGATGCGATGCTGCAGCGACTGGCTCAGAGCGTAGTTCTGCAATCCCAGGCCCACATATGGGCCGATCATGCTGAGAGCGTCGTACTCGTCGCGATCATAGTGGGCGTCGGCATCGCGGCGGCCAAGGGCGATCGCCCCCACCAGCTTCGATCCCACCTTCAGCGGCACGATGCAGCGGAACAGCTCCGGGGCGATGTTGCCGTTGGAGCTGAGGAAGTTTTCCCACGTCTGCGAGGAGACCGGCTGCGGCCCGGCTGCGGTCGAGAGCGCGTGCACGTGCTTGGGTAAAAGCGGAATGACGGCGGTATCGGGAAACAGCGAGAAGCCGCTGGCGGCCACCGAGCTGAGCATCGCCGGCCGGTCGCTGAAGATGAACAGCGCCCCCTCGCGCGCGCCCACGGTTTGCATCACCAGGCCCAGCGTGGCGGCGGCGGTGTGGGGGAAGTCGCGCTCGGCGGTGATCTCCGGCCCCAGGTCGGCCAGAGTCTCAACGGTTGAGAGCAGGCGGCGGAAGTTGCTTTTCTGTATCGCCACGCGCGGCGGCGAGAACCACAGAGCAAGTCGAGAGTAGCACGCGTGCCGGAGAGCAACATTGGTTAGTTTGGTGCGGAGCAGGACCTGCCGGCGAGACGCCGGCGTTACCTCTCAAAAGTGCTCTCGCAGTTGCGCAAATCGCTCTAGCACCAGCAGCCGCCCGGAGCCGTCGCTGGGTTGCGCCAGTTCCTCGTGCTCGAGCACCCAGGTCTGATCGTGGGGCACGAACACGGCATTCAGGCCGGCGGCCAGAGCCGGATTCACGTCCGACTTCGGGCTGTTGCCCACCATCCAGGTGATCTCTCGCGCCAGACCGTATTTCGCGACCACCTCGCGATACATTGCCGGGTCTTTCTCCGGAACCACCTCGACGGCGGCGAAGTGCGGCTTCAGTCCCGAGCGCTCGACCTTGCCCGTCTGCTCGGTGAAGTTGCCCTTGGTCATCAGGATCAGGCGGTGGCGGCCGGCGAGGTAGGCGAGCGTCTCCCGCACGCCCGAGATGACTTCCACCGGATTCTCCGCGATGGCATGGGCGAAACTGCGGATGGTCTGGTGCAGCGCCGGGGTGAGCGCTTCGACCGAAAGGCGCTCGAAAGTCTCGACCAGCGCGTGGGCAAAGCTGAGCAGGCCATAGCCATGCTTGACGACGTTGGCCCGCTCCACGTCATTGAGTACCTCGCGCACCTGCTTGGGCGTGTATTCGTGGTGATTGAGAAATGAGATGAAGTTGGCGATGGCGCGCTCGAAATAGACGTTGTTCTCCCAGAGGGTGTCGTCGGCGTCGATAAGCAGGGTTTGGGCGCCGTTGTATGCGGGCACACTCATGATGGCATTCTATGACAGCCGGGTTTCCAGCAACGCTTCGCCGGGAAAAAGCCGCCACGGATATTCACCGATCCTGTTTCTGATCCGCGTCCATCCGTGCTGATCCGTGGCGTTTTTGTCCGGAGGCAAATGTTACAATCCCGCCCGGCATGAAAAAGCTCGCTCTCGTTCTTGTCGTCGCCGCTCTCACCTCCCTCGGATTCGCCCAGGCTGCGCAGCGCACCGGTGGTCATAAGGGACGCTCCAATCCCTCGAAGCCCGTCCAAGACGTTGCCAAAGACCTGCCGGAGCGCCTGGCGCGGTACAAGACAGTGCCGATGCCCTTCCGCTCGCAGGGGCTGAAGCCGCGCGAGATTCAGTTGGTGAACAAGCTGGTGGAGGCCAATCGCGACATCGAATACATCTACTGGCGGCAGAGCGATCCCGAGGCGCTGACGCTCTACGGGTCGCTGAAGGGCGCCAGCGCTGCGCGCGACCAGATGCTGCGGCGTTTCGTCTACATCAACGGCAGCCGTTTCGACCTGCTGGATGAAAACCGTCCCTTCGTGGGTACGCAGCCCATGCCGCCCGGCCATGCGCTCTACCCGACGGACCTGACCCGCGCCCAGCTCGACGCTTACGTCGCCGCGCATCCCGAGAAGAAAAACGAGCTCTACAACGGGTTCACGATCGTGCGCCGCCAGGGCGAGGAACTGGTGGGGATCCCGTACCACGTGGCTTTCTCATCGTTCCTCGAGGACGCGGCCAAGAAGCTGCGCGAGGCGGCTGAGCTGAGCGACGATCCCGCGTTCGCCAAGTTTCTGCGCCTGCGCGCCGACGCCCTGCTCAGCGACGACTACTTCCAGAGCGACCTCGCCTGGCTCGAACTCACCAATCCCAAGTTCGACATCATCTTCGCGCCCTATGAGACCTACCTCGACGACCTACTGGGGGTGAAGACTTCCTACGGCGGCGCGGTGCTGGTGCGCAATGAGCCGGAGAGCAAGAAGCTCGAGCTGTATCAGAAGTATGTCCCGGAGATCCAGGAGGCGCTGCCGCTGGCGAAGGAAGACCTGCCATCGAAGCGCGGCCTGGCCACACCCATGGAGGTGATGGATGCGCCCTTCCGCTCCGGCGATCTGAACCACGGCTACCAGGCGGTGGCCGACAATCTGCCCAACGACCCGCGCATCCATGAGCAGAAAGGCAGCAAGAAAATCTTCTTCAAGAATTTCATGGACGCGCGGGTGAACTACGTGATCCTGCCGGTGGCCAAGCGGGTGATGGAGCCGGAGCAGGCGGCCAAGGCTTCCGCCGAAGGCTACATGGCGGCCACCATCCTGCACGAGATCTGCCACGGACTGGGGCCGGCGTTCGCGCGCGTTGGTGGCAAGCAGGTGGATATCCGCGAGGCCATCGGCGCGGCCTACTCAGGCCTCGAAGAGGCCAAGGCCGACGTCGTAGGGATGTTCGGCGAGAAATGGCTGATCGACCACGGCGTGCTTCCGAAGGAGCGCATGGAAGAGTATTACGCGTCGTATCTTGCCGGGATTTTCCGCACGGTGCGCTTCGGCACCGGCGAGGCCCACGGCCGCGCCGAGATGATGGAGTTCAACTATCTCACCGAACGCAAGGCCATCACCCGCGATGCCTCGGGACGTTACGCGGTGGAATTCAGCAAGATGCCGGACGCTATCGCGTCGCTCGCCAAGGAACTGCTGGAGATCGAGGCCACCGGCGACCGCGCCCGCGCCGAGGCCTGGTTCAAGAAGTACGACACCATGCCTGCGGAGCTGAAATCCGCGCTGGCCTCGGCCAGCAGCGTTCCCGTGGACATTGAGCCGGTATTCTCGTTTGCGCGGGAGGTGAAGTAGGCTGACCGCGAATGACTGTCATCCCGACCGTGGGCTCACCTCTTCACGGGACCTTCATCCGTGAAAAAGGCCTCAAGCCACAACCTGAGCGTAAGATCTTCCCGATGAGGATTGCCCAGGTTGGGCCGCAATTCGTTCTCGTATCGCTCCCGCAACACCTTAGGATCGAGTGGGACAGCTTTTGAGAGATACTTCACGTCATCTCGGTCGATCGGCGTGTTGCGCTCGATTTTTGAGAGCGCCAGGTCGTACGGATCAAGAGCCATGAGCCGCAGATTCTTGAATCTTCCAGGAAACAACTCTCGCAGACGAGATTCATAGTCTTCCGGCAGCGTTGCGACGCCTACTTGTTGGAGGTAGAGCCCATATTTCTTGTGGATTGCCGAGCCCTGTCCCGCGAGTTCCAAAATCGCCGCGGACTGATCTGCCGGCCTGACCGCGAGGTAATCCACATCCGAAGTAGGTCTGGGCAGGCCATACGCGAATGCGATGACGAAGGCTCCGATGCAATGCAGTTCGACTGGCTGCAACGGCGACCGGTCAAGCTCGCCAAGGAAATTCGCCCAAACTTTCGGGATTTCCATACCCGCAGCCTGGGCATTTTTAGGCATACCGAACTGCCTCCGCTGTCCAATCCGTGAGTAAATTCCAATGTTCTGCGTCAGAAGAACGAACCTCTTTCAGCCACCGTCGCTCTGCCTCGGACAGAGACTCCTTGCAGAATGTGTCCTCTCGCGCCAGGCGGGATTCATCCAGCGCCAACTCAAGGTCTGCCAGCGCTTGCAGTCTGCTGTTTTGTGGTTCGTCTGGCCGTTCGTGCCGCCTTGCCACTTCTCGGGCCAATCTCACAACAAATCCAAGTTTGTTCTGCAGGTTGTGAAGGCGAGCCTGCTCGGCCAGCCACTGCCTATCGAGGTCAGGATAGTGCAATAGAACCCAGGGCAGCGCTTCGGCGAGTCGGGACTCAAGGTCTTTTTGAGACAGCGCAAAAAGCAATACTTCTGCTGGATTCCTCTGCTGCGTTCGCGATCGAAGGTACGAAAAGCCGGGGTACCCCAATGCCGCGAGTTCTTCGGCGAGAGTTTGAGCGCCCCGTTTTGCCAAGCGCCAGGAGTCGTCCTCAACTGGCAGAGCAGTAGCAGCCAAGCCGTACAGCCTCACAAAGCGCTTTGCAAGCTGTGCAGGAACCCTCCGAACACCGTTTTCCAACAGCGAAACGTACCCCTGAGAGACTCCGACACTGCGGGACGCATCAACCTGACTCTTTCCAGCCTTCTTGCGTGCAGCTCTCAGCTCCGCACCACTCATAGGTTCCCTCGTGTCAGTTTGATGCTTCAATATTACAATAGTTGTAATAATCTGTCAAAACGATAAAACGCGACGCAGATTATCCTATTTGGAGTCAGCGAGATACGCCATAGAGTGACATCCGGTTGCGCCGCGCCGCAGTGGCGGCGGCCGGGTGACCCACACGAGCGTTTGTTGCTCGTGTGGGAGCCCACTGTCCCAGACAAGCCGCAGCCTGAGCGGCGAAATCCTTGGAGAGCAGGGACGGGTTTCCGGTACACTGCCGCACTCGCCCAAGCTCGTCGTCCCTGAGCAACGAGGATCATCGATCATGAATGCGGAATCTGCAGCCAAGCCAATCACCTATCGTGGAGTCGTTTACCCCTGGCATTGCGACCACATGGGACACATGAACGTCATGTGGTATGTCGGCAAATTCGACGAAGCAACCTGGAATCTTTTCGCTTCGATCGGCATTACTCCTGCCTATGTTCGCGAGCAGAAGCACGGAATGGCAGGACTACAGCAGAACATTACCTATAAGAAAGAACTGATTGCGGGAGATGTCGTCGTGGTGCGGTCGCAGATTCTGGAGGTGCGGCAGAAAGTGATCCGCTTTCAGCACGAACTGTTTAACGGCGAGGAGGGCGAGCTCGCGGCAGTCTGCGAATTGACGGTGGTGCATCTGGATCTCGGGACACGCAAGTCTCGGCCGTTCCCGCCAGAGATAGCGGCGCGCGCTCGTGCAGGTCTCCGCGCCTGATCCGGTGAAACCTATAAGGAACTCTGGCGTTCTCTTCGCCAGCCGTCAATCGACAGCAATCCAGGACCGCTGATGATCAGGAAGATCAGGCAGCAGGTCATGGCGAAGTCCGTGCGCGCATCGCTCACCATGAACCATAGGCCCTGAGCAGGCCGCGAGAGCTCTGGAATCTTGGTGGTGGCGATCGCGGTCGAGATGATGACCAGCAACGGCACGGCTGCCAAGCGGGTGAACAGCCCCACCAGCACCAGGCATCCGCAGACAATCTCGAAGGCGCCGACGAAGTGGGCAGTGAACCAGGGATGCGGGAAGCCAATCCTGGTGAAGCGATTCACGCCCATGTTCGGGTCCACGTACTTGAGAATGCCCTGAGTGGCGAAGATCAGGCCAACAGCGATCCGGATGAGCACGATGGCCGGAGCTTGCGCGCCCAGTTTCGAGAAGAAGAATCGGCCGATTGCAGTCATACGTTCTCGGCAGCGCGGCGCCGGGCGCTAGTCGACGAAATCAACCTTCGCCTGGTGCGGGATGATGCCTGCCTCGTAGCCCATCTCCAGCAGGCGGCGGATGGCGGCGCGGCCTCGTTCGCCGTAATCCAGGGTGCGCTCGTTGACGTACATGCCCACGAACTTGTCGGCGAGCGCAGGATCGAGGTCGCGGGCAAACTGCATGGCGTAGTTGAGCGCTTCCTCGCGGTGGTCGAGGGCGTACTGGATACTCTGCTTGATCGTGCGCGCCACGCTTGCCATCAGCGCCGGGCCCAGGTCGCGGCGGATGGCATTGCCGCCGAGCGGCAGCGGCAGCCCGGTCGAGTCGCGCCACCACCTCCCCAGATCGACAATGCGGTGCAGCCCGGATTTGTCGTAGGTGAGCTGGCCCTCGTGGATGATCAGCCCGGCCTCATGCTTGCCGGCGAGCACCTCGGGAATGATCTTGTCGAAGGGCACGACCATGGTCTCGACCTCGGGCGCGAACAGCTTCAACGCAAGGTAGGCCGTGGTCAGCTTGCCCGGGATGGCGATGCGCACACGCTTGATCTCCTCGAGCGAGTGCATCCGCGGCGCCACGATCATCGGCCCATAGCCTTCGCCCACGCTGCCGCCGCTCGCCAGCAGCGCGTACTTCTCCTGGATGTACGGATAGGCGTGGAAGGAGATGGCGGTCACATCGTAGAAGCCCTCGAGCGCCTTGCGGTTCAGGGTCTCGATGTCGCACAGCGTGTGGCTGAACTTCAGCCCGCTGGCGCGCACC
>DATNJE010000275.1:0-6565 GCA_035604095.1 Terriglobales bacterium | reverse complement strand
CACCCACCCTGCGCCGCCCAGCTCGCGTCGGTGGGGATGTCGCCTGCGGGATACGCCCGCTGCAAGAAGGCTTCCAGGTCAGGAGAAGCGTCGGGGCTGCGAAACTCGTTGGGGCCGATAGCCGCCTCCGTGTTCTTGCCCACCTTGATCGCGTCCGGGTCCCCTTTCTTGAAGAGGAGCGCGTCCGCTCGGGACTTGTCTGAGCGGGAGCCCCTGATCGGGACGAAGCCGATGACTGCCGTTGCTACCACCACCAGGGCCATCATGCTCCCGACGGCCAACCAAAAATCTCCTCGCACTTTCATGAGTTTGCCTCCACGACGCGAAATGGGTTGAGGGCCGGGGGATACCGGACACATAAGGCGCAAAAAAACGCGCCCTTATCGGTGGACTCTTCTATAGGTGCTGAAAACGGGGAGAAACCGCTACCTTGGGACCGGCCCTTGAATCGTCGGCAGGAGTCTACTCTGGCGCCGCCGTTTGTCAAGCGTCCATTTGTAAAAAAATTGTCATGCTGTGGGCCGGAAACCCACGCCCAGTGCCTGATTCCGCGAAGCGTGGTCCGGCCGGCTGACTCCGGGCAAGCGGCTGCAAAGCTTTGCCCTTTTCGATCATTCTCTTGCGAAGGGTGATCCCGGCGATCGCCCGATCACACCACCGCCGTGTATACGCAACTGATCCCGGGCAGGTTGGCCTGCAGCAGCTCCCAGGAGTTGCCGCCGTTGGCCGAGCCGTAGAGTTCGCCGCTGGTGGTGCCGAAGTACACACCGGCGGGGTCGCAGGTGTCGCTGGCGGCGCCGTGGCGCAGCACTTGCGTGAACACGTTCTTCTGCGGCAGGCCGCGCGTCAGGAGCTGCCAGGATTTGCCGCCGTTCGCCGAGCGATAGACGCCCAGCCGCCGGTCGCAGGTGTAGCGATGCTCGGGGTCGATGGAGGGGATGACGTAAACCGTGTTGTCCTCCTGGGGATTGGCGGCGATGGCGAAGCCGAAGCGCGAGGGCAGCCCGCGCGAGATGTCCTTCCAGGTTTCGCCGCGGTCGGTGCTGCGATATACGCCGCAGTGGTTCTGCTGAAAGAGAGTATGCGACGGCGTCATCACCATGCTGTGCAGGCACTGGCCCACGTCGGGCAGTTTGTTGGGCAGGAAGTCGGCGCGGACGCCTTTGTTCAGCGGCGTCCAGTTGGCCCCGTCGTCGTCGGAGCGGAAGCATCCCGCCGCCGAGATCCCGATGTAGATCGTCCGCGGCGCGTCAGGATCGGGAATGATGGTGTGCACCATCATGCCGGCGGCGCCCGGGTTCCAGCGCTCGCGCGTGGGATGCTGCGATAGAGCGGTGACCTCGTGCCAGTTTTTGCCGCCGTCCTCGGAGCGGAACAGCGCTCCCGGATCGACGCCGCACCACCGCGTCTTGCCGTCGTGACTGGGCACCACGCGCCAGATGCGGGCCAGATTCCAGCCGCGCTCCTGGGGGAATTCCAGGCCGGCGGCGGACTTCTCCCACTTCTTGCCGCCGTTGCGGCTCACTTGCAGGTCGCGGCCCCACCAGGCGCTGTGGAGCGCCGACCACAAGTGGCCGGTGTGCGGGTCGCGCGAGAGTTGGGTCACTTCCCAACTGGAGAAGAACGGGCCGTCGATCTGCCAGCGCTTGCGCTTCAGGTCGCTGCGGAAACGGAATCCGCCCTTACGCGTTCCGACGTAAACATGCACTTCGCGCGGCTTGGCTGTGTGTTTCTTGGCGGGCATGAGTTCCTCCTGATCCGGCGTGGAAGGAAATGACCGGGCATTGTCTCAAGGGAATAGACGCGGAAGCAACCGGCAGGGAAGCGCTGCACTGGCGCGCAAGAACCGTGAAACGCAAAATTCTCTGGCCTGCCGCGCCGCCCGCCTGCTACCTTATCCGGTCCCATGGGCAAGCGTTGCATCGTCATTCTGGCTCTGCTCTCGGCCGCGGGCCTGGCCCAGAGCCTGCCTTCCGACTCGCTGGAACCAGGCGCCTGGGAACTCGGCCTGTGGACCGGCGGCGGCCACAGCGTCTCCGGCGGCACCGCCCATACCAGCGTGTGGAACGCCGGAGTGCGCGTGGGCAAGGTGCTGACGGATGAGCACGGCCCCGGCTGGCTGCGCGGCAACCTGGAGTATGCCGTAGATTTCATCCCCGCTTACCTGCTGGTCTTTCCCAGCCGGACTTCCTACGCCGGCGGATTCGATCCCTTCATTCTTAAGTGGAACTTCACCAGCGGCCGAAAAGTTGCGCCCTATCTCGAGCTGGGCGGCGGCGTGCTGCTCTCCCTCGACAACCTTCCGCCCGGCACCAGCAACGTGAACTTCACGCCCCAGGCCAGCTTTGGAGTGCAGATCTTCACCCGCGAAAAGCGCGCTGTCTCCCTCGCCGCCAAGTACGTGCACATCTCGAACGCCGGCCTGGCCACGCCCAATCCCGGCATCAACACCATCCAGTTTTCGATCGGATATCACTGGTTCAAGTGAAGCGGCGGGCGCGGCGCGCCATGTTCGTGCAGGAAAATGGCGATGGTACAATCGGTGCTACCGAAGCTGCATGTCTGCCCCGGCGCAAAGCCCCGCCTTGCCTTCCTCGTCCACCGCAACCGAATCCGCATTTCCAGCCCTGCGTAGCGCGCTTGGTTTTGTGCGGCACAAGGCTTGGTCCGTCGCCCTGTGCTCAGCGGTGGTTCTGGCGCCGTGCTTCTGGCATCGGCACCTCGAGGCCAACGACCTGGGCAGCCACGTCTACAACGCGTGGCTGGCGCAGTTGATCCACCAGGGGAAGGCGCCTGGGCTGCACATCGTGCCGCAGAGCAATAACGTGCTGTTCGATCTGATGCTGAGTGAGCTGTTCCGCTTGGGGCCGAGGGCCGCGGAGCGCATCGCCGTGTCGCTGGCGGTGCTGATCTTCTTTTGGGGAGGATTTGCGCTGTGTGCGGCAGCCGCCGGACGCGGAAGCTGGGCTGTGGCTCCCGTGCTGGCCATGACGGCGTATGGCTTCGTCTTCAACATGGGGTTCTTCAACCTTTATTTGTCCGTGGGATTGTCCTTATTCGTGCTGGCCCTAGTATGGCGTGGGCGACGGTGGGACTTCGTCTTGATTCCGCCGCTGATGGCTCTGATCTGGATGGCGCATCTGCTGGGTACCGGCGGGGTGCTGGTGCTGGGTGTGTTCCTGGCGCTCCTGCGCGTGCTGCCGCTGCGCTGGCAACTAACGCTGACCGCGGCGATGCTGGGCGGATACTTCGCCGTGCGCTGGTATGTGCTGCACCACTACGTCATCGTGGAGCGCGAGTCGGACATTTACTGGCTCGCCGGCGCCGACCAGTTCGTGGTGTTCCGCCGGGCCTACCTTTGGGTAGCGTTGGCCATAGTGCTGCTCGCGGCGGCGACGATTGCGCTAGCCGGGTTGCGCGGCCGCCGCGAAGCACTGCAACGCGGCGTCGCTTGGATGCAGTTGTACGCCGTAGTGGCCCTCGCCGTGGGCTTTGCTCCCGGCGGCATAGTCCACGCGAAATTTGGAATGATGGGATATCTTCCGGACCGGGTTTCGATCTACGCGGCCGCGCTGGCCTGCTGCCTGCTGGCGCTGGCCTGGCCAGCGAAGTGGCAAGCGGCGGCGTTTTCCGTGGTGGCAGTCGCGTTCTTCTCGCTGCTCTACACCGACGCCGCCGCGCTGGATCAACTGGAAACCAGGATGGAGCAGGTGGTGGCGCCCATGCGCCCCGGCCGGCGCGTGGTGGCCACCATATTTTCGCGGCGCGGGGCACGGGTGCATGACCAACACATGATCGACCGCGCCTGCATCGGCCACTGCTTCTACGTGGCCAACTACGAGCCGTCCTCGGGACAGTTTCGCATCAAAGCGGAGCCGGGCAGCCCCGTGGTCATGAGTGACCAGGACGACTGTGGACGCATGCAGAACGGCGTGTATCAAGTCCGGGCACAGGATTTGCCCTTGCTGGAGATATACGGCTGCGGAGCCAGCCTGCGCGACATCTGCGTGCACGAATTACAAGCCGGCGACCTGAACGGCGAGGCGGCTTTCGCACAAATAGGGATAAAGGTGCGGAGGTAGTTCCACCTTTAATCATGGAGGCCGCGCTCCACCGGATTTCAGGTGCGCACAAGGTTTGGCGACCGCGGATCGGAAGCAGACCCGTAGGGTTGTGAACAGGATTTTGCACACCCGACGTTCGGCGGTCCAAACGTTGCTGCATGAGCTGGCCTCGATCCGATGGGGCCGTCGGTGGGATGCGCAAGGGTCCGCGCGGCGCACACGTGCACGCCGGCAACCATGCGCAGGCCCCTCAGTAAGGAATCTCGAACCGGGCTACGCTCCAGGGCTGACCGACGGCAACTCGGTGCAAAACTGGCGGATCGCCAGCCGCTCTCTTTCGCTCAGGGATACAAACTCCAGACCATGTTGGAAGCCAAACCCGTACCGGACCACACCCTGCAAATGCAGCTTGGTCGGGTGAGTCGGTACTACGAACTGCAGCGAGACCAGGCTTCCCACTGGGATTGGGTCCCGAAGAAGCGCAGCCAGTCCGCCTTCGGCGATCTGGTTGCAATACCCTTCGATGTCACGCTCGGGGAGGCTGACCGTGATCGGTAAATTGGTCAGGTGTCGCAGGAACCGGCGTCTGCCGGTTGTCCACACCGACACCTTCCCCGTACCCTCACAACGCGGGCAGGGAGTGTCATCGGACTTCCTCCCGCTTCCGCCACAATCCTCACACCAGAAATAGGCCTTTGGAGGGGAGGCCATACTTGCCACCTCCGGCTGAACAGCCTTTTATACTCGCAATCCGCTGCTCTGGCTCGCGGAGTCGGGCGCAAACAGCCCGGAGCAGCCAAGGCAAGTGTTCCGAGCCCAGCCGAGCCGTTGTCACTCCGCCTGGGTGAGACAGCCCATCACACTCAGCCATCGCCGTCGGGGTGTTTGCCGCTCAGAAGCGGGTGGCCAGCTCCAGTTGGTCCAGGCGGACTTCACGCACGCCCGGCACCGCCCGCACAATGCCGCCGATGGTCTTGACCTGAGCCGGGCTCACGATGTCTCCCTTGACCGACACCGCTCCGTCTTGCGCCACCACCGCGAACTGCAGGTCCGCCGTGGCCGGGTTCATCGCCAGGCTGGCCTTGACGCGGCCGGCCCGGGCCAGATCGTCCAGCGCTCTCTGGGTTTCCGGAGTCGAGGCAAAGCACTTCAGCCGCGACACGGCATAGATCACATCGCAGGCTTCTTCCAGATTCATCTGTTCCAGGTTGAGCACCAGATCATAGAGCGATGCGTCCCGCCAATCCACAGCATAGAGAAACTGGGTCCACTTGCGCCGGTCCTCGTCCATGTTTTCGATGTAGGAGACGGCTTCCTTGCGATTGCACTTCAGCCGCTCCTGCACCTTCCCGATGCGGAATTCCATGGGAGCAATGATGCGGGTGCGCAGCACATGCGGCCCATTGCCCAGCAGCAAGTGCCCGGCCAGGCCGTGGTAGATGGCGTTTCCGGTCCTGACCTCCTCGGTCAGCGCCGCCTGGATGAAGGCGAGATAAATGTATTTTGTGTGCTGGGACTGCCCCATAAAGGCCGGTGGCTTTTCGATCGCGGTTCTCAGGTCATCCTGCGACACGCCCCAGGCCGCCGCTTTTTGGATAACCTGTTCGCGATCGATGGAGCGGTAGCCCAGCCGCTTGGCGAGGGCCTCGGCCAGCATCTTGCCCCCGCTGAAAGATCCTCGGGAAATGGTGATGATCGGCACACGGACCTCCTCGGCGTCTGCCCCACCGGCGCCAGGCTGATGAGTACCATGGTTACACCCGGAATACGGTGATGGGCCTCACCCTCGCGTGTGCGTGGCGGGCCGGGCCCAGCGATGCTCAACTTCCGTTACAATGGTGGGAACATCTGGGCTAGCCGGGGGTATGTGGTGTGTAAGGCTGTGTGTACGCGCGTTCTGTTCGGCGCGTTGGCCTTGTGCCTGCTGGCATCGGTTGTCACAGCACAAAATCCCGCGCCTGCCGCCAATCTCAAGGACTACACCGTACCCGCCGGCGCCATCTTGCGCATGGAGCTTTCCGGGCCGGTCAACGTCTCCCACCTGAAGCCGGGCAACGAACTTGCAGGACAACTGGTCCGCCCCGTCTATGTGTACGACCGCGCGCTCATCCCCGCCGGCAGCCAGGTGCACGCCGTCGTGGACAAAGTCGAGAAGCAGAAAGCGGCCGAGAAGAAAGGCTTGATGGAGCGCGTGGACACCCTGAGCAGCCTGGGATTGAATCGCCACAACTTCTACGATGTCAGCCTGCGCGGGGCCACGGTGAAGCTGCCTTCGGGCGAAGAAGTGCCGATGGACCTGCGCTTCATCCGCGGCGGCGAAGAAGTGCGTCTGCAGGCCAACGAGGAAGGGCAGATGAAGGTCGGCGGCACGACCGGCACAGATCTGGCGCAGCACGCGCCCGGCGTCTCGCAAGTGGCCAGCATCAAACACGGCAAGAGGCGGGCGCAGGAGTTCCGGCATCCGGTAGCGACGCTTGAAGTCGCGCGCGCGGCCCGCCTGG
>DATNJE010000274.1:0-5730 GCA_035604095.1 Terriglobales bacterium | reverse complement strand
CAGCAGAATGGGCGTCATGGAGAGCAGTTCTTCGCGGCTGTAGCCGTAGGCCTGGCAGGTGGCGTCGTTGCAATCGAGAAAGCGCAAGGTCTCGGCGTCGATGACGAACACGGCGTCCGCCATGCGGTTGAACAGTCCGCGATAGAGCGCCTCGGCCTCAGGAACGGCAGGCGAGCCGGGCGCACAGCCGTTCTTGCCGTTCGCGGGAGACACCCGTGACTTTCGCTCGCTCGGCTTGTGCGTGCTTGGTGTGGAACGGGATTTGGGCTTCGCTGCGCCACCTCCCCGCAAAGGCCGCGGTTGATATGATTATTCCAGTTGCGTGCCTCGGGAGGCAGTGCAAATCTATGCTCCCGTGCCCATTTGGACAGGTCCGAAATGGCATTGGGACATCTCAGGTACAGGCTTGGGTCGGCATCGTACCTACTTCTTTTTCAAAGATGAGGGCAGCGCGCAGCTCGCACCCGGCATCCCGGACTTCGCGAAGTAGTCGTCCATAGCGGCGCCGGCGCGGGCCATCTCGGCGGCTGGCATCTGGCGCTGGCACTCTTCGAACAACTCGCGTTCTTCGGTGCGGATGTGCCGGGCAAGCGTTTCGACGAAGGTTTTGAGAGTCGCGGCGTCCAGGCGCCGCGCAGTAGCGCGCGCGAAGAAGTCTCGCAGCGTCGCGTGCTCGGAGAGCAGTTGCTTCACCAGCGGCCGGAGAGAAGCGTACTTGTCCGCGGCCGGAAACAGAATTTTCTCCTCCGCCTCGAAATGAAAGCGGATCTCGCTTTCCCAGATGCCCGCGATTTCTTCCTGCCAGGCGTTGAGGTCGGCATCGCCCTTGGCCAGCGCGCGGTCGAGGCGCACGCACATCGCCAGCGCGTGCTGGTGCTGATGCGAAAGCGGGATGAGGTTCTTGTCGCGCAGCATGCTGCCATTATCCACCTCGCCGGCCGGTTTGACACCCGGAGTAAACTGCACGGCAAACGATGCCCATACTCGACCGCCTGCTGGCCCGACTGGAGCAGGAGAAAACCAACTTTTCCCGCGGGAATGCCGCGCAGATTCTGCGGCTGCTGGCCGCGCTCGGCCAGCGCCAGTTCCGCGATCCCCAAACCCTGATCCGGTTCCACGATGCGCTCTTGTTCCTTCGTGCGTACCCGCACAATGCCACCGTGCAGCGCCAGGCCGGACGTTTGCTCGATGCGTTCGTCGAGCGCGTCCAGCGCCTGCGGGCAGCGGGCGCGGACATGGAGGTGTTCGAGCCCGAGCAGGTCTCCGGCATCGCCGGCACCACCATGCAGGACACCTGGAACTACGACGTCATCCGCTGGCTGGCGCGGCGCTTCCCGCGCAATGTTTCCATCGACTGGACGGATTACGATCAGGAAGGCCGCCTGGCGGCGACGCTGCCGCGATTCATTCCCTTGCTGGCGGACGATGCCGACGTCGAGGCTGACGCCCCTTTCCGCGAGTGGCTGCAGGCCGCAGCCGGCCGGCGTGGCGTCTTACTGTGGCTGCTGGAGCGGTTCGAGCGACTGTCGATTTCCGGACGCGAGAAGAGCGAACTCTACAACTCGCTTGGGCTGACGACCAAATGGGAAGTCGGCAACCTGCGCGCCAGCCGCACCCGCAACTGGCGGCCGGTCCGGCAGGTGTTCTATCACCAAGGTCCGCTGATCCGGCGCAACGAGGTCTCGCTGGCCAAGGAAATGGCTTCGCCACTGCCGGTCCGGAGGCTCTCGCGGCGCGAGGGCGAGGCGGTAATGGACCTCATCCGCGAGATCATGGCGGTCCGCTACCGCGAGCTTTACGGCACCACTCTCGGCGACCCGGCCAGCGTGGTGGAAGCCCGCCCCGGACGCGGAACGCAGATCTTTCTGTGGGGCCTGCCTCGCGGGCGGAGGCTCCCGTTGCGCGCCTACCTCGCGGGTTTCACGCTGAAGAACGGAGTGCCCATCAACTACATCGAGGGCATCTCGCTGTTCGAGTGGATGGAGGTGGGCTTCAACACCTTCTACGCCTATCGTGACGGCGAGTCGGCATGGCATTACGCGCAAGCGCTGCGGTTGCTGAGCCAGCTCCATGGCACGCGCTGCATTTCCGTGTATCCCTACCAGCTCGGAGACCAGAATGAAGAGGCCATCGCCTCGGGCGCATTCTGGTTCTATCGCAAGCTGGGATTCCGTCCGGGACGGCCCGAGGTGTGCCGGCTGCTGGAACGCGAAGAGCAGAAGATCGCAGCCCGCCCCGGCTACCGCACGCCCGCGGCGACGCTGCGCAAGCTCGCCGCCGGACACGTGTTCTACGAGCTGCCCGGGACTGAAATCGGGGCGTGGGACCGCTTCCGCGTGCGCAACCTCGGTTTCCGCGTGAACCGCTACATGGCGGAGCGGTTCGCAGGCGATTCGGAAAAGATGCGCCGGGCAATGGCCGACCGGCTGGCTCGTGCTTTGGACGTGAATGTAAGCCGATTGTCGCAGCCGGAGCGTGCGGCCTTGGCGGATTTCGCGGCAGTGCTGGCCCTGGTGCCGGATTTCCCGCGCTGGTCGGCTGACGAAAAAAACACGATGGCCGCCATCATCCACGCCAAGGCCGGCGCGGAGGAGACCCGGTACGTGCGCCTGCTGCAATCGCATCCGCGGCTGCGCTCGGCCATGCTTCGGCTGGGAACCTGAGGACAGTGGACAAGAATTCCACCGACAGACGACAATAGCCGTTCCCCCTGGTTGCCCCGGGGACACAGGAGAACGCCCTCATGCCCGCTACCGGCGAGATTATTCGCATGATGAACTACGTGGACGACATAGCCGCCACCCTGCGCCGCATCACCACCAGCCTTCCCATCCTGACCGATGAGGAAAAGAAGCAACTGGCGGAGTACATGCGCAAGTCCGATCCCAATTTCACCAAGGTGCTGGAAGGCCTAGAGCACCCGAAGCACGCCTAGCCCATGGCCGGGGTGCAGACCATCGCTGTGATCGGCGCTGGCATCATGGGACGCGGCATTGCGCACGCCGCCGCCCTGGGAGGCTTCCGCACCATTCTCGAGGACATCCTGCCGGCCAGCCTGCGCCGGGCGGAGAGCGAGATCCGCGGCAACCTCGACAAAGGCGTGGAGCTGGGCAAGGTATCGCAGCGGCAAGCCGACGACGCTTTCTCGCGCATCGAGTTCGCCAGCTCGATCGAAGAGGCCGCGCGCGCCGCCGAGCTGGTAATCGAGGCCGTCCCCGAAGAACTGGAATCCAAGATCGAAATCTTCACCCTGCTGGACAAGATCTGCGCCCCGCCGACCATCCTGGCGTCCAACACTTCGTCGCTTTCCATCACCGAGATCTCTTCCGTCACCTACCGCGCGCCGCGCTGCATCGGCATGCACTTCTTCAATCCCGTGCACAAGATGAAGCTGCTGGAGATCGTGCGCGGCCTGGAGACCGACCAGCCCACGGTGGATGCCTGCGTGGACGCCGGCCGGCGCATGGGTAAGGAAGTGGTGGTGATCAAGGAATCGCCGGGCTTCATCACCAGCCGCATCAACGTCATGATCGGCAACGAAGCTTTTTACATGTTGCAGGAAGGCATCGCCAGCGCCGCCGACATCGACAAGGCCATCAAGCTGGGCCTCAACCACCCCATGGGACCGTTCGAGATGGTGGACCTGGTCGGGCTCGATACCCGCCTGCACGTGCTCGAATACCTGCACAAGACGCTGGGCGAGAAGTACCGTCCAGCGCCGCTGCTGGTGCAGTACGTCAAGGCCGGCCGTCTGGGGCGGAAAGCCGGGCGTGGGGTGTATGAGTATCCGGAAGCCGGTGGCGGACCGCCCGGAGCCACTTCACCTTAATTAGGCGGGCCGCTGTCGGTGTAGCATTCTGCAGCTGAGGCTAGCGTTTGTCATTGCGGGTGCGCTGTGGTCAACTCGACAGCGCTGCAAGCATTTGGTGTATCCAATGCCAAACACTAGGTTGGGTGGCTGTTGCGAGCAAGCTGCCTATTGCGCCTTCTGTGATGTTTCGGAGGGTGCGTCCAGCTTGCTTTACAATTTCCGGATCGGGTTCCCCGGCTAGCTCGGCCTTGAGGGTGGCAATTTGGGCTTCCACCCTCTGCCTTTGACGTTCATCTAGCTTTAATTCAGCGAGGTGGTTGGCAAGGTCTGTGACGAGCCTAGCCAGATCTTGAGGCTGAACTCCCATGTTGACAGTCTGGCTAAAGTGCTCGCTGTTCTGTGCAACGGTGCCGACAGGGCCGTAAAACGTGTTTTGTACGAGCAGTTGCAACTTCTCCCTTGGCACAGGTTGAGTATTCGGCAGCGCCTCACCAGCGCCCGGGTTCTCGGCTTCAATCTTCAAACAAAAGTCCAGGATACGGTTCTTGACGACGCTAATGAGCTGCTCGAATTCGATAACCGAGATCTCGCCCCAGACGGCATGACAATCCGTATCGGGGTACATCTTTCCCTGAAGCGCGAAAACAAGCTCCGGTCTCTGGACTACGATACCTCCATTCTTATTCCTTACGAATGAGCCTGCCTTGGCAATGCCCTCTCGAAACTCAATAAGTTTGAAAGAATTTCTATACTTTTCGGGGACGACCTGCAGCGGTACGGGCTGTTTAGGAACACGCCACGCGACATTTATAAAGCTCGCGTAGTACGTGATGAATAGGCGTCGATACTCGGGCGTTGGCTGAGACTCAGGGTAACCGCCAAGCTCCCGTTCGACCCAACGAGCAAACTCATCGCTTCCAAGACGAGCTGCCAGAATTTTGCACTTCCGAAGTACGGTTGTTACGTTCCCGCCTTCACTTGCAAGGTCATTCTGAATTTCGCGAAGCAGGCTCATGGCCCCTTCCCAGCGTTGAAAGCTAGAGGGTGGTGCGGCCCACGCTGACAAGGGCTGCTAGAGGTCGCCGGATCCGCCCTTGTCGGTCAATCTGCGAGGCGTGTGACGACTTGAATTCTAATCAACTTGTCAACTCAACAATTGCCCTGAATCACGGACTGCTCGGAAACTGCCGAAATCCCAAAATTCCCGATAACCCTTTCCGCTCTGGCTAGTCCAACTCTCTGGCGGCCGGGGTGAGTGGCGAACCGTGAACTTCCCCGCCCTCGGCTGCGTAATTTGAGGTGTGGTCATGCGCATGCTGCTGGATATCTTCGGCCAGACCCTGCGCACCCTTTGGGCGCACAAGCTGCGCTCCTTCCTCACCATGTTCGGGATCGCCTGGGGAGTGGGGTCGCTGCTGCTGCTGATCGGCGTGGGCGAAGGCTTCCGCAACGGCAACCGCAAGGAGCTGGAGACCTTCGGCAAGAACATCATTTTCTTCTTCGGCGGGCGCGCCCCGGCGGTCGAGGGCAGCTTCACCTCCATGAAGTGGTTCAACCTGACCTACGATGACTACCTCGACATCAAGAAGGAAGCCAAACTGGCGCTGAACATCTCGCCGCTGATCGCGCGCGACGACATCCGCGCCGTTAGCGACTACACCAGCACCAACGGCCAGGTCTCGGGCGTGCCGCCCATCTACAACCAGGTACGGACGATCCCTTTGCAGGCGGGGCGGTGGATCAACGACGACGACAACGCGGAGCGCCGCCGGGTCTGCGTGCTGGGCCGGGAAATGACCAGGAACATCTTTCCCGGACGGCCGGCGGTGGGCAACACCATCCTGCTGAACGGCGTTCGCTTCGAGGTGATCGGCGTGCTCGACATGATCGGCCGCGAGGAGCAGAACGCCACCAACATC
>DATNJE010000273.1:0-4967 GCA_035604095.1 Terriglobales bacterium | reverse complement strand
CGACATGCGGGTCTCCAAGCGCATCAACTTCAACGAGCGCTTCAACATGGATTTGATCGCGGATATGTTCAACATCGCTAACAAGTACAACGTGGCTGCAGTCAGCCCGCTGTGCTGCAGCGCGAACCCGGCCAACCTCACCCAGTCCACCACCGGACAGGCCACGGCGTCCTGGGATCCGCGGCAGTTCCAGTTTGCGATGAAACTAAACTGGTGAAACCAGTCGTTGCTCGTCAGCCGGAGCAACACGCTGCATTCGCAAGCGCCGCCGTCGGGAATCCTGTGGAAGAGCGGCCCTTCAGGGCCGTGTTACGGGCCTATATCTGGTCGGGCCTTTAGGCCCCGTGTCCCGGTTTTGGAACGCCCAAACCCAAATTGTGACATCTCTCGCGGACGAAGACCCATAGCAGGCCAGTGTTTCCTGCAGGAATATTGTGGAAACTTGCCTTCCCATGGCCACTTTATCCCATTGTTTACTTGAGTTTAGCCTTGGCGGAAGCTATCCTCCTCACCTTGCTCGGCTTGCCTTTCTTGCCGCCAAAAACACGGGCGAAGATCTTGTCCACGTTCTTGAGCTGGCGCTGCAGGTTGAAGGCGTTTTCGATCTGCTTGCGCGGAACTTTGCCGGTGATCTCTCTGTCGGCCATCACCAGGTCATGAAAATTCAGACCCTCTCTCCACGCGCGCATGGCGTGGGATTGGACGAGGCGATAGGCGTCCTCACGGCTGACGCCATGTTCGACCAGGTCGAGCAGCAACTGTCCGCTGAAGATCAGCCCGCGCGTCGATTCCAGATTCGCCAGCATGCGCTCGGGATAGACGAACATGGTGTCGACCAGGTTCGTGGTCTTTGAGAGCAGGTAGTCGGCGAGCGTGGTCGAGTCGGGCAGGATGACGCGCTCGACCGACGAGTGCGAGATGTCACGCTCGTGCCACAGGGCAACGTTCTCGAAACCAGCCTGCGCGTTCGAGCGCACCACGCGCGCCAGCCCGCTGATCTGCTCGGCCGTCACTGGATTGCGCTTGTGCGGCATGGCCGACGACCCCTTTTGCTTCTCGCTGAAGTACTCCTCGGCCTCGCGCACTTCGGTGCGTTGCAGGTGGCGGATTTCGGTTGCGATCTTGTCTAAGGTGGACGCGATCACAGCCAGCGTGGCCAGATAGTGCGCGTGGCGGTCGCGCTGGATCACCTGCGACGATACGGCCGCGGCCTTCAATCCCAGGCGGGCGCAGATCTTCTCTTCGAGTTCAGGCGTGAGATGGGCGAAGATGCCGACCGCGCCCGAGAACTTGCCGACGCGCATGTCTTCAGCGGCAGCCATGAAGCGCGCGATATTGCGCTGCGTCTCGGAATACCAGTTGGCCAGTTTGAATCCGAAAGTGATGGGCTCGGCGTGGATGCCGTGCGTGCGTCCGACCATGGGCGTGTCTTTGAACTCCCACGCGCGGCGCTCAAGGACTTCGGCGAGGCGCTGGAGGTCTTGCGCAATGACCTGGGACGCCTGGCGGATGAGCAGGGCCTGGGCGGTGTCCACGACGTCGTTGGAGGTGAGTCCGTAGTGGAACCAGCGGGCGTGCGGGCCGACGATTTCGGCGACCGCGGTGGTGAAGGCGATAACGTCGTGGCGAACTTCGGCTTCGATTTCGTGGATGCGCTCGACGCGGAAGTCGGCGCGCTCTTTGATCGCATGAGCAGCGTCTTTGGGAACGAGGCCGGCTTCGGCGAGGGTCTCGGTGGCGGCCACTTCGACGGCCAGCCAGGTGCGGAAGCGGTTTTCGTCGCTCCAGATGCGGGCCATCTCGGGCCGGGTGTAGCGCGGAATCACGGGGGCTCCAGGGGTGGACAGAGGATTCTAAATGGATGGCAGGAAAGAGGCTAGGCCGAGCCCCAGCTGTAATCTACCGCTCAGTGGATTGACACTGGGCTTATGCTGAGATTTCCCGGAGAAGGTGGATGGGGCTGGTGACGGCGGGTTTGTTCATCGTGGTTGTGGCGGTTGCCTACTACCGTTACCGGGATCACTTTTATGCCCTCGAATCCGCCACGGATAGTAACCGGGGACACAGATTCTGGACTATTCTCGCTCTGCTTTTCGCGCTCCTGATCGGCGCTGCCTACTTCGCCTTCCGCCTGTTGTAGGGTTGAGGACAGCCCGCTCTGCCCTCCCCCGCACCCGCACAGTCAGGGCTTCCCATATATATCGTTTCACGATATAATAAAGCTTGGACTATCGCGGCACGATACAATCGGCGGCATGAAGAGGCTCACCCTGTCGGACTATCAGGCACTGGCCGAGTTCCGGTTTCAAATCCGAAAGTTCCTGCATTTCAGCGAGCAGGCCGTGCAGGCGGCGGGGCTGGAGCGCGGGCAGTATCAGCTCATGCTGGCCATCAAGGGCATCCCAGAGGGCGTGCGGCCGCGCATTCGCGAGCTGGCCAACCGGATGCAGATCCAGCATCACAGCGCGGTTGAGCTGGTCAACCGGCTGGAACGTGGCGGGTTCGTGCGGCGCGAGCGCGCCCAGGACGACCGCCGCGAGGTGTTGCTGGCGCTTACGCCGAAGGGCGAGCGGGTGCTGGGAGAGCTGGCGCTGCATCATCATGACGAGCTGCGGAGTGCGGCGCCGGGGCTGGTGGCGGCCTTGCGGCGGGTGACGCGCGGAGGGGCGGAGCGATCCGCTCGCGGATGACAATGTAACGAGCGACCTCACAGAGATGAGCTGCGGACAGGCACAGAAAAGCAAATCAAGGACGAAAAAGTCATGAGCATCGCAGCACCGATGAGTTCCAACCACCATGCCGCACCGCCGGCGCAATTTCGCATTGTGCTGGTTTCATTTCTGGCGGCGGCGATTGGGCTGGTCAGCGGCCTGGTGGCTTTCGCCCTATACAAGCTGATCGGGTTGTTCACGAATCTGTTCTTCTTCCACCGTTGGTCCACGGCGTTCGTCGGGGTGCAGTCGCATCACCTCGGCGCGTGGGTCATCCTGGTCCCGGTGATTGGCGGGCTGATCGTTGGAGTGATGGCCAAGTACGGGACTTCGAAGATCAAAGGGCACGGAATTCCCGAGGCGATGGAGGCGGTGTTGACCAACCGCAGCCGGATTGCGCCGCGCGTGGCCCTGCTGAAGCCGATTTCGGCCGCGATCGCCATCGGGACGGGTGGGCCGTTCGGCGCCGAGGGGCCAATCATTCAGACCGGCGGGGCGATCGGGTCGCTGGTGGGTCAGATTCTGCATACGACGGCCGTCGAGAGGAAGGTGCTTCTGGCTTGCGGAGCGGCGGCGGGAATGTCGGCAACGTTCAACACACCGATTGCGGGAGTCATTCTCGCGATCGAGCTGCTGCTGTTCGAATTCAAGTCGCGGTCATTCATCCCGCTGGTGATCGCCAGCACCCTGGCTACGGCCGTGCACATGCAACTGCTGGGACCGGGGCCGATGTTTGCCGTCTCTGCCATGGACTTCGGGATTCCGAAGGCATTGCCGTTCTACCTGGTGCTGGGGCTGGTCTGCGGGATAGCCGCCGTGGCGGAGAGCAAAGCCTTGTACTGGGTGGAAGACGCGTTCGAGAAGCTGCCCTTCGATGAGCTGTGGTGGCCGGCGATTGGGGCGCTGATCCTTGGAGTGATCGGATTTTTTGTGCCGCGAGTCTTCGGCGTCGGCTATGACACGATCGGCGACATTCTGAACGGGAACCTGGCCTGGAAGGTGCTGCTCATCGTGATGGTGGCGAAGTTTGCGGCACTGGTGATTTCGCTCGGATCGGGCACGTCGGGCGGCCTGCTGGCGCCCACGTTCATGTGGAGCGCGGCCATGGGCGGGGTTTTCGCAGTAGCTGGGAACCACGTCTTCCCGGGCGCGCATCTGTCTCCGGGAGCGTTTGCGCTGGTGGCGATGGGAGCGGTGTTCGGGGCAGCGTCGCGGGCAACGTTTTCCTTCATCATTTTCGCGTTCGAGATCACGCGCGACTACAACTGTGTGCTGCCCCTGATGCTGGCCGCGGTGATCGCCGACGGGATCGCCATGCTGTTTATGCCCAACAGTTCCATCATGACCGAGAAGCTGGTGCGGAGAGGGCTGAGAGTGCACCAGGATTATGAAGCCGACGCCCTGACGCAGGTCGCCGTGGGCGAGACGATGGAGAAGGAAGCTCCCATAATTTCAGCCCGTATGAAGGTGGGCGAACTGGCGGAGCGGGTGGCGCGGCACGATCCGGCCATCGGACGACACGCCGGGATGCTGATTGTCGACGACGCGGGAAAGCTGGTCGGCATCATCACGCGGGGGGATATGGTGCGCGCGCTCGACAAAAACTCTTCCGGAGGAATGACGGTGCGGGAAGCGGGCAGCACGCACCTGGTCGTCACCTATCCCGACGAGCTGGTTTCCGAGGCGGCGCAGAAGCTGCTGCGCTTCGATATCGGGCGGCTGCCGGTGGTGGAGCGCGGCGATGATCGTAAAATTGTGGGATATCTGGGGCGGGCGGCAATTCTCGCGGCGCGGCTGCGGCGCTTCCAGGACGAGCATGTGCTCGAGCGCGGCTGGCTGGCGATCTCCAAATAGCTCAGACACCTGCAATGGCGGCATATCGGGCGCTGCTGGGCCAGTCTGCGAGTCGCATAGCACTGCAGGGGAAACTCATCTGCGGCCTCGCGTATATTTTCAGTGGAGGTTGCAGGAGTGGCCGGAGCGCAAGACGAAAAGACCGCGGCGACGAAAGCACCGGCGCTTCCTACCTACTGGGGCTCTGAGCCGGTGCTGGCGGCCCTGCTTTCCCTGCTGGCGGTGGTATTTTTCCTGGCTGTGACGGGGTTATCGCGGCTTTATCACGCGCAGCAGGAGTCGCTGGGGCAGCGCTGGTTCAGCCGGGGCGTCGACGACCTGAATGCACAACGCTATGACCGGGCGCTGGCGGAGTTTCGCGCGGCGCTCCGCTATTCGCGCGACGACTATTCCTACCAACTC
>DATNJE010000272.1:0-2706 GCA_035604095.1 Terriglobales bacterium | reverse complement strand
GTGTGGGTTAAGTTTCTGCTGGCGCTGGTGGGATTGGCGCTGGCGTTCGGGGCGGCGCTGTTTTCGACTGTATCGCGCGATGCGGGGAATATGTGGGCGACCGTCATTCTGGCCTCGACTTCGCTGCTGCTGGCGGCTTTGGTGGGCCTGATTACCGTGCCGTACCTGGCGCGAAGGGTGGCGGTCGAGCGGCTGCGGGAGTCGTTTGATTACGACGTGACCCGGGCGGGGATCGTCTATGTTCTGGTGACGCTGGTGATCGGCATCGCGGCGCTGAACACGGGCAACAACCTGCTGTACATCGTGGTCGCCGCCATGCTGGCGGCGATTCTGGTTTCGGGCGTGGTTTCGGCGTGGGTGCTGCGCTGGCTGGAACTCGACGTCCGCCTGCCCCAGCACGTGTTTGCCGGGCGGGCCGTGCTGGGACGGATCGTGCTGCACAACCCGCGCCGGTTTCTGCCATCGTTTTCCATTCGCGTCGTTTCCACGCGCAAGAAGAGGAAGAAGGTGGTGAAGCAGTGGCAGTGGGAGGCGGCGACGTTCGTGTTTCCCTTCAACCGCCCGCCGGAGGAACAATGGCTGCGCCTGCCCGACCGGCGCCTGCGCCGGATTACGGTCATGGCGCCGCCTCCGGGAATCTTCCAGGGGATGGCGTATTTTCCGTATGTTCCGCCTGGAGCCGAGCTGACCGCCGAACTGGAGCTCAAGTTCGAACGGCGCGGGCGCTACCGCGAAGACAGCTTCGGGCTGGCCACGCGCTTTCCCTTTGCCTTTCTCACCAAGACCCGGCACCTGGCCCTGCAGCGGGAAGTGCTGGTGTACCCGCACATTGAGCCGACCGACGAGCTCTTCGAGATTCTGCCGCTGGTGCGGGGGGAGTGGGAGAGCTTCGTGCGCGGGCGCGGCTCCGACCTGTACCGCATTCGCGAGTACATGCCGGAGGACTCCGCCCGCCACGTGGACTGGAAAGCGACCGCGAAGTCGGGTTCGCTGAAAGTGCGGGAATTTGCCCGGGAAGATGAGCGCAAGCTGTGCATCGTGTTTGACAATCCGGAGCCGGGCTTGATTTCCGAGCAGGCTTATGAAAGGGCGGTGGATCTGGCGGCGTCTTTAGGCTGGCACTTTTCCGAACAGGAAGCGGAAGTGTCGTTCGCCGCTTCCGGGCGTCCGCGCACCCGCGATCTGCACGAATTTCTGGCGTGGCTGGCGGTGATTGAGCCGGGCGTGAGCCCGCAAGCGGCGACCAGCGAGAAAGGCGCGACCCTGTTCGGCACGCTGCCGGAGGTGGATGCCAACTCCGGCGACTATCACATCGTGGTGACGGCGCGGCAGCGCGGAAGCCTGCCGGGCGGGCTGTGGAACTCGTCGTATTTTGTGTTCGTGGGGGACGAGCCGGCCGAGAGATCGTCGAAGAAGTAGAGCTTGCTTCGAGATGGCTGACCGCAGGGGCTAAAGCCCCCGGGCTTTTCTGCGGACGGCGCGGCTGGAAGCCGCGCCCTTTCAAAGCCCGGTGTCGGAAGCCGCACCTCTTCAAATCCGCGCTGCCGGAAGCCGGGCCTTTTCACATCCGCGCTGTCGGGAGCCGGACCCTTTCAAATCCGCGCTGCTGGGAGTCGGGCCCCTTCAAATCCGCGCTGCCGGGAGCCGCGCCCTTTCACATCCGCGCTGTCAGGAGCGGCGCCTTTTCACATCCTCGCGCACCCGGGAGGCGGTGGGGGCGCAACCACTGCTGAAGATTCCCTTGCCGCATTGCTCGAGCGAATCGCAGCGGCATTTCTCGATCATCTCGCGCAACAAGCGCTGCATGGTGCGGATGGCGCTGGCTTGCGCTTCGAGTTCCACGAGCTTCTTGCGGGAGAGCTTTTGCCAGCGCTCGGAGGCGCGTGCGCCGGGGCGAAAGCCGAAGAAGAGCTGGCGAATCTCCTGGAGCGTGAAGCCCAGTTGCCGCGCCCGCTGCACCACTGCCAGGCGGTGCAGCACGGTGGTGTCGTAGCGGCGCTGGCCGCTGATTCTCTGTGCCCGGGGAAGCAGGCCGATCTGCTCGTAGTAGCGGATGGCGGAGGACTGCAGCCCAACCTGGCGGGCCACGGTAGAGATGGTCATTTGAGGCATGGGTTTCCGCGTCCTGGTCGCCGCCGCGAAAGATTCAAGACCAGCGCCTAAAGGCGAGTCTGATTTACGGCGTTTCGGCACGCATGAATGCGTGCCCTGATACGAGTCCGACTTGCACGACGCTCTTGCTGGACTTGCACGATGACGCGTCCGACTTGCAGGACGCCCTTGTCAGACTTGCACGGTGCCTTAGATGTTCTCCTTCGAATCGGGATGACAAACATTTTACAAATTTCACCCTTGCCTTAAAGTGGACTTTAAGTCGTACCGTGTTGGCTGTGCCTCAAATCGACACTGAACCGACAGGAGCCAACATGAAAGCCATCGTCGCCGCAGCCATCGCACTGACCACCTTCGCCGGCACCGTACTCGCCGCCCCGGGGGCGGTCCAACCGCCGGATTCTTCTGCCGGCGCAAAACAGGAGAGTCCCTTCGCTTGCAACCGGCTGGCTCTGACGCCGGAAAAACGCAAGCGGCATTTTGATGAACTCAGCCCGGCATTGCTGACTCTGAAGACGGGCATCCGGGAACTGCCCGACGGCTATGAATTCCAGTTCCCCGGCGACGCCAGCACGTACAGTCTGCTGGCCGAAT
>DATNJE010000271.1:0-4199 GCA_035604095.1 Terriglobales bacterium | reverse complement strand
TGGAATCCCAGGTTCCGATGATGAACCGGTCGTGGGTTACCGCCGTACCGTTAGCGGTCACGGAATTGTTGTTGATGACGTAGCTGGTGTTGTAACTGTTGGGTGAATCCCAATTAGCCAGGTCAAAAGCTCCGCTGAGGTGGTTCTTGTGGGTCAGCTGATAATCCATTTTGCCGAAGAACACGTCATTCTTGGTGGTGCGGGGGAATGATCCCAGCAGCGATGACAGGAAACCGTTGGCTTCCGTACATTGCGTGGCACTGGCCTGGACCGGGCAGGGCAGAGGGAAATGCGCCTGCTGGCTGCTGGTATAAGTGACGGGAAACACCTTGCGGAACCCGTCATAGGTAACGAAATAGAACAACTTGTCCTTGATGATGGGCCCGCCCGCACTGCCCCCGAACTGTTGCTGCTGGTGCACCGGTTGAGTTGGTGTTAGATGGCTCTCCAATGCGCTGAACTTGCTGAATGGATCCAAGGCGTTCGCCGTCGGATAGCGCAACATGTAGAACAAGTCGCCATGGAGCGCATTGCTGCCGGACTTGGTCACCGCGTTCACGATCCCGCCGGCGGCCTGGCCGTACTCTGCGTTGTAGTTGCTGGTGTCGACCTGAAATTCCTTGATCGAGTCACTGCTATAGATAAAGGGCGCGCCAATGGCCCGGCCGCGCGCCTCGGAGAAGAACGCCTGGTTGTTGTTGGCGCCGTCGACCGAGTTCTGATTGTAGAGCCCGGAAATCCCTCGATAGCTCACCAAGCCCGAAGTCCCGTCCGCGGTCGTGGCTGGCGTCAGCAGAGCAAAGTCGTTCCAGCGCCGGTTGGCCATCGGAACGTTTTCCGTGACCTGCTCGCTTATCACCTGCGACACATCTGTCTTCTCGGGTTCGATCAGCGGCACCTCGCCGGTGACGGTGACCGTTTCCTTCGCGCCTTGGACCGGCAAGGCAATGTCGACGGTGAGGGTCTGGCCGACCTGCAGGGTCAGCGACGGGTGCTTAACCGAAGCGAACCCCTCCTTCGAGGCCGTCACCTCATACTGGCCCGGCTGTAAAAAGGGGGCGACGTAGATACCGGCGTCGTTCGTTTTCAGCGGGTGCGCGATCCCCGTCTCGGTGTTCCGCACGCTCACGGCAGCTCCGGGTACAACCAGCCCGCCCGGATCCGTTACCGTTCCGGTAATCGTCCCCGTCCCCGATTGGGCGAGGCCGGATGTTGCTGCCACCATCAGCAGCGCACATAGTGCGATGCCCTTCACAGTGTACCGGAAACGCGCACTGCAGTCAGCGCGCATACTCTGAGTCAAGCAAGGCATCTTGATCCTCCTCGGCAGGAACGGAAACGCGGAGGGATAACTGCATCTGCCTACCGCGCCTCTGGGGGCCTACCGCTGCTGTTGACGTTCGAAGATACGCCGAAACCTATGGCTCAGTATGTGTAGGGGGTACGGCGGCGCGATTAGAATCGAATCCTGCTGCTCACGTCAATCAAAAAACTCATGAATCTTTTGCCGCGCGCGAGCATGCGGTTCTGCGGGCACCGAACGCGGGAGGATACCAGATGGGCGCCGGTTTTCAACATCTTTGCAATAGATTTTTTCGAATTTTTCAAAACGCTTTTTCGAATCTGGCCAATGCGCCTTCCAGTTCCCACTGTACGCGCGCGCGTTCGCTGGATTGCAGCAGGTTGCGGCACGCCGAAGAGGTTTGCGGCGCGCCGGGAGTGTCGCCGGCGCAGGCTGCGGCCAGCTTGAAGGGTGCGGTCTGCGCCCACAGGCCGGGGCCCGGCAGGAAGGCGTGCTCCAGGCTGGTGCGGGCCATGGTTTTAAGCTCGGTGTAGCTAAGCCCGAAATCCTCCACCGCGCGCTGGTACTCGCGGGTCATGTCGGAGCGCGACACGCCCTCGTCGTCCGTCGCCAGCGCCACCGGCACGCCGTGCTTCATATAGAGCGGCAGGGGATGCCGCGGGCCGCGCACGCCCAGGATCACGTCGTTGCTGGTTAGACAGATTTCGACCATCACCTTGCGCTCCGCCATCTCCCGCAGCAGGCCCATGGGGTCGGACTCGTACATCACGTCCACACCGTGGCCGATGCGCTCGGCGTGGCCGATCTCGATGGAATCGCGGATGTGAAAGCGCAGGTCTTCCGGTGGCACGAGGCCCGGCGCCAGCTCGCCGGCGTGCATGGTCACGCGCACCTTGGGATAGAGTTCGTGCATGTAACTGAACATCTTCATGTGCAGCGAGAAATCACGGCGGGGGACGTAGTCATGCTCCGGCTGAACCGGGTTGACGGAGACCACGCGCGGATCGCGGCTGGCCAATTCGAATCCGCCCAGCGTCTGGGCGAACACCTGGGCTGGCGGGAAGGCGCGCAGCACGGTGGCGATGTAGCGGATGGTGATGCGGCAGCCGGGGTCGGCCGCCGGCGTGCCACAGCGCAGGCGCGAGCGCATTTGCGACTCGGCCTGGTCCAGGGTGCGGCTGGCGGCAGCCACGCCGTCGTTCAGGCCGGCGGCCAGCATCGCTTCGCGAGCGCGATCGAAATCTCCGCTCCAGGTGAGGTTCTTGCTGAGATCAATGACCGGCCAAAGCACCTCGACCATCAGTTCCAGATACTGCTCGTTCTGGGCAGCGGCGCGCGAGGCGACTTCGGCGAGGAAATCGCCCATGTGCGCCTGGGTGACCGGCAGGAATTTCAGAAAGCTATCGAAGAAATGGTCGTGGCCGGATTCCGCGCCGGGCTGGAAGTCGCGCATGGAGAATGCGTCCACCATCTGGCGGTAGAGCACGGGATCGTCGAGAGCGGCGCCGGCGGGCGGACGCGTCTTGGGATCGCACGGCGGCGGCCCCAGCGCCATGGTTTGGCGGTCCACGCAGAGGCCGTCGTCGGCGGCATACTGGATGAAGCTCTCGGCGTAAACCGCGCCCACCAGGTGGTTGTGCAGGTCGCCACCCTTGGGCATGCCGTAAAGAAACGCGTGCAGCAGCAGCGGCTGATGCCGCACCGATTCCAGGTGATGCGCGGCGCGCTGTTCGGCTGTCTCCACCTGGGCTGCGGCCGCCAGCGAGAGAAAAAGCACGAGTACAACGCGACGGAATCTTCTGCTCACGAGGCTCCCCGGTGTGTGTTTGTGAATTGCGGGATTGTAAACCAGGCGTGAGCCGTGAGTCGCGCACCGGCCGTTTCCAGACAACCGCACCATCACCGGTGATGGTAGTCACTGCACTCCGATCTGTGGGGGTGGAAGATGCTAGCGAACCGGGATCCCTGCTGACGGGGGACGCCATGAGTCTCGACGGACTGCTCCGGCGGGAAACGCGGGTGCGAGCCGCGCTTGTCATGGTCCTGCTGTTGGCCGGGGTCTGGGGCGCGGGCGCTCTGGCCCACCTCGGGTTGACGGTCATGCTGGTCCGGCTCAGAGTGCGGATGTGGCCGGCCATCTATATTCAAGCTGCAGTGGCCGGCACCATCGCAGCCCTTCTGGTGGGAACCGGGCTGGCCCTGGTGCTGTACCGGCGGGCCATCCTGCAGCGGCAACTGCGGGTGGTGGCGGAACTGAATCACCAGGTCCGCAATGCGCTGGAGATCATCGCCGCCTCGACCTCGCGGATCGCCGACAAGAAAACGGTCGTGACCATCCTGGATGCCGTCATGCGCATCGATGTCACGCTGCGAAGCCTGTTTCCGGCCGCCAGCCCGCTGAAGAAGAGCGCCGCAGCCGCCGGCGCGCGCATGCACACAAAATCAGACCGCAACTCCGGCTCAGCCCGCGGGTTGTAATGGCCATGGATGCTGAAGCCATGGGCCTGGGTCTGGCCATTCTCATCGCCGGCGGTGTTGCGCTGATCTGGCTCATCGCTCTCGGTGCGGAGCGCGCCGGCAAGGGCTAAATTTCCTCCAGGGATTCCCGCCGCTGACCACCTCACAAAGTAGAGTGATGTGGCTCACAGAACGCGCGGGCGCAACACCTTAGTCTTGCCCCGTCGACAGCCGAAAAGGATCCGGCGCCTACCAGCCGCCGGTCCGACATAGGCCGGGTGACCCGCCCCGGTGGGGCGACCCACGGGGCACCTGGACCCGAAAAAACCGACGGCTCCACGCGAAGAGAAGTCGGGGTCTGGGACTGCGAAAGCAGTGATCACATCAAGAGCTGTGACGGTGCGAGGTCCACGCCGCGGACTCCCTGGAGCCGGCGACT
>DATNJE010000270.1:0-7431 GCA_035604095.1 Terriglobales bacterium | reverse complement strand
CCGGCGCCGGGCATGCGGGTGTGCACTATTTCGGCCGCCACGCCGACGGCGCCGAAGTACAGACCCAAGATGGCTGCTGCGGCCAGGGTGTAAGCCATGCCGCGCTTGAAGATGATGTCCACGTCCATCAGCCGGTAGCGGACGATGGCGTAGCCGAAGGTCAGGGGCAGGAACACCAGCGAGAAGGCCGAAATCGTCATCAGCCCGCTGGGCAGAGCGCCGGCCAGGAACGGGATGACGTAGAACAGGGTGAACGGGGTGATCGCCAGGATGGTGCCGCGGGTCACCCACTTGAGCTGCTGGCGCAGGATAGGAGTATCCGCCCGCTGATAGGTATTCCAAAACACTACCGCCGCCACTGCAAACAGCGTGGCCAGATAGAGCATCTCCACCCGGTCCAGGTTCCAGCGCAGCAGCTCGGTGGCGGCGCGCGTCTTCAGCACCCACACGTGGAATCCCAAGAGCAGCAGTCCGGGCAGGTATACCAGCGGCACTACCGAGCGGTGCCTGCGGACGAACTCCTTGGGCTCCGGGAAGGTCAGCGCGAAGTGCAGGAACAGCGCTGGCTGCATGAGCCAAGCCAGCACGTTGGCCCAGTAGATGGTCTGGTCGAACGCACTCCAGTTCCCGACATAATGGAACGAGTAGAAAACGAACGAGACCAGGCAGAAGACATAGAAGTGGGTGGACTTGGGCGCGCTCCAGCGCCGCAGCAGGACGTAAAGGCCGATGCCGAGATAGATGAGCGCAATCAGCCTGAGGCCGACATAGAGCGACTTGTCCGCCGGCACCAGAATGATGGGGACATTCAGGGGGACTTCATTGCGCACCAGCGAATAGGTGGCGCTGGTCCAGATGCCCACCCGGAAGACCCGCGCTGTCAACTGCGGAACGGTGTTGACGGTCTGGTTGTTGATGGCGACCAGTTCGTCGCCTTGCTTGATGCCCGCCTTCTCTCCCGGACTGCCGGCGAGCACCCGCTGCGCCTGCAGCCAGCCCTCGTGCTCCACCCACCAGACGCCGTCGTAGGGAACCTGGAACTGGAGTTCCTTGCGAAAGTTCAGGGCTGCGAAGATTCCTGCCGTCAGCGTACAGAAGGCAAGAATCACGGCGGAAAAGCGGATTTGGAACTCTCGCGTCATGGGCGGCTGGGGCCGGCGGGCGCGCGGACGCACCTCTCCTGGCGGTGCAGAGTGCAACTTCGGTTCCAGCGCAGCGCTCATACAGATCAGGCTAACCGTATTATCTGCCGAGAGTTACAAAATTATAGTTGGATTTCTCCGGCGAGGCTACAGTTTTTGGAATCCATATCCGAATAAATGGATATTCCTTCCGAACGGCTGTGGGCTGGACTTGGCATAAAAACGGGGAGTCTGTTAGGACTCCCCAACAACAGAAGCGACAGAGGCGATGTCAATTAGTTGGACGGTAGCCGCGGCAGTCCGGTTGCCCGGCCCAAGGCGGTGAATAACTGCGAAGCCTGTTGGAGGAAGGGCCTTCGCCCTGTAGTCTATCGGCTGCGCGGTCGAAGTTCCCACCCCATCAAGCCAACATCGGGCTTGACGGGGACCCCAAGTTGGCCCAGGGAGACGGGCCGTATGCACTGGCTGTTCGACGTCCTGGCTGGCCATTTTCGCGACTGGGGCTACTGGACGGTTCCGGTAGTGCTCTTACTGGAGAATGCGGGCATACCCGTGCCCGGCGAAACCGTCCTCCTGTTCGCCAGCTTTCTGGCCTATGACGAGGGCAAGCTGCACCTGCCTTACCTCATTCTGCTGGGGATAGCGGCTTGCACGGTCGGCGACAATCTGGGCTACCTGCTAGGACGCCGAGGCGGACGGCGGCTGCTGGAGCGCTATCAGCACCTCTTCCGTATCCGGAACCGCACCATCCGCCGGGGAGAGGACTTGTTCGAGCGCCACGGCCATGTGGCCATCTTCCTCGCCCGCTTCATCTTCGGAATGCGCATCATCGCGGGGCCACTGGCCGGCGTGCTGCGCATGCCCTGGCGGCAGTTCGTGCTCTTCAACTTCCTGGGGGCGGCGGTGTGGGTTACCACGATCTCGCTGGTTGGCTACTGCTTCGGCAGCCAGTGGGACACGCTGGTGAAGGTGATGGGGCGGGTGAACCTGGTGATCGTGATCGTAGTGCTGGCGGTGCTGGTGTTCGCCTGGCACCGCTACCGGGAGAGAGCGGCAGACGAGGAGGGTTAGGAATCATCCGAGGTGCACGGCCACCGAACACCTTGACGAAATGATGTTGCATGCAATATCATCTCGTAGGTGAAGGCCTATGTCCTGGATACCAGCGTGTTAGTAGCGGCCTTCCGCAGTGACGCCGGAGCCTCGCGGCAGGTTCTACTTGCGGCTCTTGCGCGCCGTTTTGAACTGCTCCTTTCCGTACCCCTGGTGCTTGAGTACGAAGCGGTCCTGAGCCGGCCGGAGCACCTGGCGGCATCGGGAGCGAGCCCGGAAGATGTCACAGACGTATTGGACGGCCTGGTAGCTGTGGGGAAGCGCGTGAAGCTGGCGTTTCGCTGGCGGCCCGCATTACGGGACCCCAATGACGATATGGTTCTTGAAACTGCCATTAACGGCCAAGCGCATGCGATCATCACTTCTAACGAGCGGGACTTCAACCCGATTGCGGCCGAGTTCGGTTGTTTGGTGATGCGCCCGGGAGAATTCCTGCGGGAGCTTGAATGCGGCACGGAGTAACACTGGGAACCGAGGAGCAATGTTGTGCGACGGAGTAACTTTGCACTGCGGCTGCAGCCCGCCTTGCTCGACGAAGCGCGAAAGCTCGCCGAGTCCGAAGGTGTGGCACTGAATCAGCTCATCAACGTGGCAGTGGCGGAGAAGATTTCCGCCCTGCGTACGGAGGAGTACTTCGCAGAACGGGCGGGCCGCGCCAATCCCGAGAGGGTCGCGCGCATCCTGAACCGGCTCGGGAAGGGAAAACCACCAGTGGAGGGTGACGAAATCCCGCCGGGGTTCGGGGCCAGGAGAAAGAGAAGCGGCAAACGGTAGAGATATAGCAAGCTACGTCTCTGCCCCAGATCACGACAGCGAGATCAGCGGCGAGCGGGCGCGCCGGCGCGGCAGAAACGGCCGCGCGGTGATCTGGCCCCCAAAGCTCGCGTCCCAGCGGCCGGGAATCTGCTGCTGGCACTGGGGGCAAGCGCCCTTCGGCGTGAGGTGGTAGCCCCGAATGAAGTAACCGGAGCGCTCCACCAGCAAGGTCTTGCAGTTCGGGCAGTACGTGTTCTCGAGATCCCCGACCTGGCCCGGCAGGTTCCCCGCATAGATAAAGCGCAGGCCGGCGTTGCGGCCGATGGCGGCGGCGCGCAGCAGGGTCTCCGGCGGCGTGTCTTCCGGGTCTTTCATCTTGTAATCCTGGTGGAAGGCGGTGACGTGCCAGGGAATGTCCGGCGAGACGCCGGCCAGGAACTCCGCCATCCGCTTCAGTTCGTCATCGGAATCATTGAAGCCGGGGATGAGCAGGGTCACGATCTCCACCCAGATTCCCATCTCGTGCAGGCGGCGAATTGTCTGGAGGATGGGCGCGATGCGGCCGCCGAGCTGGCGATAGTGACGGTCGTCGAAGCTCTTCAGATCCACCTTGTAGAGATCCACCCAGGGACGCAGGAATTCCAGCACCCGCGGGGTACCGTTGCCGTTGGAGACGAAGCCGGTCTCGAGGCCCGCGGCTTTGGCCTCCCTGAAGATGGCCACCGCCCACTCGCTGGTGATCAGCGGCTCGTTGTAGGTGCTGACCACCACCTTGGTACCCAGATCGAGGGCTTCATGCACCAGCGCTTCAGGCGTGGCCGCGAGCGGCGGCGAAACCGCCTCGGGATCGCGCAAGGCCTGCGACGTCACCCAGTTCTGGCAGTACGAGCAGTGCAGGTCGCAGCCCAGCATGCCGAAGCTGTAGGCGAGCCCGCCAGGATGGGCGTGGAAGAACGGCTTCTTCTCGATGGGATCGCACTGCACGCCGCCCACGTATCCCCAGGGCACATAGAGCGTCCCGCCCTGGTTGTAGCGGACCTTGCACACGCCGGGCTGACCGTCGGCGATCGGGCACTCGTGGCCGCAGGAGTAGCAGCGCACGCGGTTCCGGTCCAGCTTCTCGTAAAGCTCAGGGGCGGCTTCGCGAACTCTCTGATCGAGGATCTGCTTCAAGGTAGCCATGAACAGGGGTTCCTGCCGGCCTGTATAAGAAAATTTTACTCCTATTAGGGCGGAGTGTAGCGCCAGCCGGTAGTGGATCGTTTCCGGGTGAACCTGTTGACAGGCCGCTGGGTTACTTGTGAGAAGGCGATTTTTCACCAACTGCGACGAAATGCTCCTTCATTGCGTCACTACTGGCGTTTCCCAACCGTCGTATTCCCCGTCGAAGCGCTGTGACAAGTTCAGTAGCTCGATTACTGTGCGATCGATGGACCTTTGCTCAATGGACTGCCTGCGAGCGACCGAGATGCAGAATGGCAACTGTCCCTTGGACTCGGATTCCGACACAATCCTGAAGCCCGCTGTCGCTGCGGCATCTCGGAATAGGGCACGGGACGGTTCAGAGGGGAAGTACATCCAGTGCTGGACCTCTCTCGGTACGGTGAGAACGTCTCCCTTCCCCTCCAGCACATCCAGCAAGTCCATATTCGCGATTCGCTGAAGGTCTACGGGCGATGGGTATAGCACGTTAAGGTACTGCTCCCATAGGGAGTCTTCTTGTTGGCCTACATCGAACCTGTACCCATCAAAATCGATCAGTGCTGCTGCAACCGCTTCGCGAAAACCGTCCTTGGTCTCCCCATAGAAATAGAACTCACGTCGTCCCTCAGTCGTGATTCTCCCGCACGGTAACGCCTGGCAGCTGCGGGACACGCACAAGTTCAACGCGTCTTCGATTTTGAACAGTGTGGGAGCCTCTTTGCTGTCAGATAGACCGTCGTCTCGCGGTGTTTGAAAGTAGACCCACGTCCACAGAAGCCAGGGTTTCGACGCAATCGGGACTGCATCCCGGAGGCCGAGATTCACAAAAATCGACGCGAGCTTGCCGTTCACGTTGCAAAGGTAAGGTTTCCAGTTCTCGGTCATGCCTGCTCGCCTCTCAACCCCCCAGAATGATAGCCGACCGGCGTCAGTTGTTGATAACGGGCATTATCACAACTAATCGTGGGAGCCCGGACGATGAAGCGGCCATGGCGATTGCTTGTCAAAAAGCGACGGGTCGGTTCTATTCGGCACTGGTCGAGTAGAATTCCTACCGGACCCCATGCGGCAGGCCATCCAATCGGCGCTTTCCGGGATCGAGCGCAGGGCGTGGATACGCTTCTTCATTGCGCTCGCCGGGCTGGCGCTCGCGTTTGCCGCGGCGCTCTTTTCCACGGTCATGCGGCAATCCGGAAACATAGTAGCGACCGCCGTGCTGGCCTCGCTGGCGCTGGTGCTGGCGGGCGTGGTGGCGGTGACCACCGTACCTTACCTGGCGCGGCGGGTGGCGGTTGCCCGGGTGCGCGACGCTCTGGACTACGACGTTACCCGCGAAGGCCTGGTCTACTCCGTCTTCGTCCTGGTGATCGGAGTGGCGGCGCTCAACACCGGCAACAATCTGTTGTTCATCGTGGTCTCGGCGATGCTGGCGGCCATTGTGGTTTCAGGAGTGGCTTCGGCGAGCGTGCTGCGCGGGCTGGAGTTGGACGTTTCCGTACCGGCGCACGTGTTTGCGGGCTCGACCTCCCTGGCCCGCCTGACTTTGCATAATCGCCGCCGGCGTGCGCCGTCGTTCTCCGTCAGCGTGGTTCCACCCCGGCGGAAGCCGGCGGGCAAGCGCTGGTGGTGGGAGCGCTCGAGCATCAGCCTTCCGCTTAACGCTGAACCCGGCCAGGAATGGATACGCGTGCCAGACCTGCAGTTGCGGGCCAGGCGCGAGGCCGCTTCAGCGCCGGCGATCTTCAGCACCCCGGTCTATTTCCCCTACATTGCCGCCCGGACCGCTGCCACCGCCGACGTGGAACTGCGTTTCGATCGCCGCGGCCGCTACCAGCAGGAGAGCTTCGGCATCGCCACGCGCTTCCCGTTCTCTTTCCTGGTGAAGACGCGCCGGATCGCGCTCGCCCGCGAGGTCATCGTGTACCCGCCAGTCGAGCCGCCCGACGAGATGTTCGAGATCCTGCCCATGATTACCGGGGAGTTCGAGACCTTCGTGCGCGGCCGCGGGCACGACCTTCACCGCATCCGCGAGCACCTGCCGGAAGACTCGGCGCGCCACGTGGACTGGAAGGCGACGGCCAAGTCCATGTCGCTGAAGGTGCGCGAGTTCACGCGCGAGGACGAGCGCAAGCTGCGCATCGTCTTCGATAATCCCGCGCCGGGCGCGGTGCCAGAGGCGGCGTACGAGCAGGCTGTCGAACTGGCCGCATCCCTGGGCTGGCACTTCGCCGACGAGCCCACGGAACTCTCATTTGCGGCGCCGGGCTATGGCGGCGCCGACGATGTGTACGAATTCCTGCGCTACCTGGCGCTGGTCGAGCCCAGCGAGGGTGAATCCATTCTCGACCGCCTCGAAGTCACCGACGATTACAACGTGATCCTCACGGCGCGCCCGCGGGGCAGCATTCCCACCCGCCTGTGGGCGTGTTCCTACTTCATGTTCATGAATCAGTAGTCAGGAGTCGGAGGTCAGCAGTCCGGACTCCTGCTTCCGCCCTGACAGTAGTATGATATCCCCCCTGCCGTGGGGTGTAGCCGCCGGCCAAGATGGGAGGAGTCTCATGTCGAAGATCTATGACCTGATCAAGGACAACGAAACCCACACCATCACGGCGGACCAGAGCGTGCTCGAAGCCGCGCGCGAGATGGTGACCAGTAACATTGGCGCCGTTCCGGTGCTGCGCGACGGCGAGCTGGTCGGCATCTTCTCCGAGCGCGACATCATGAAGCGGGTGGTGGCCGCGGGCCTCGATCCGGCGCGCACCCGCGTATCCGAGGTCATGACCGCCGATCCCCTCACCGTGGATATCCGGGAAGGCATCGAGCACTGCATGGTGCTGATGAAGGAGCACGGCTTCCGGCATTTGCCCGTCTGCGACGGCAAGAAGCTGAAAGGGATCGTGTCCCTGCGCGACATCCTGTTGCGCGACCTGACCGAGAAGGATGAAGAGGTCAGGATGATGCGGGCCTACATCCACGGGAGCTAGGGCTCCCGGCACTACACCAGCTTCTCGGCCTTCGCCACGTCCGAGACGCCCAGCACGATCAGCGCGCGCTGCTCGCCTTTTACGATCGAGCCATAGGCATAGAGAACGTTGACACCGGCGTCGGCGAGTTTGCGGGTCACCTTGCCCAGTGCGCCCGGGCGGTCGGTGATGCGCAGCGCGATGGCGTCTTCCTCGCGATAGGGAAGCTGCATTGCCTCCAGCACTTTCTT
>DATNJE010000269.1:0-3068 GCA_035604095.1 Terriglobales bacterium | reverse complement strand
CTGACCGTGCTGGGCAGCGGCACTTCCATGGGGGTGCCGACCATCGGCTGCACCTGCGCGGTGTGCAGCTCGCCGGACCCGCATGACCGCCGCACCCGTCCCTCGGTGCTGGTCGAGTACGAAGGCCACGCCGTGCTCATCGACACCACCCCCGACTTCCGCCAGCAGGCCATCCGCGAAGGCCTCCGCCACCTGGATGCGGTGCTCTACACCCACGCCCACGCCGACCACATCCTGGGCCTCGACGACCTGCGCCCGCTCACCTTCTGGCGCGACGGCAAGATCCCGCTCTACGGCCACGCGCCGGTACTCGACCGCCTGCGGCACATCTTCGGCTACATCTTCGAAGGAGACTACAACTACGGCGGCCGAGCCGAGGTGCTTCTCCACGAGATCAGCGGGCCGGTGGAGCTGTTCGGCGCCTGCTTTCTGCCGGTGAAAGTGATGCATGGGTCGGAGGAGATCCACGGCTACCGCTTCGGATCGGCGGCCTACGTCACCGACTTCAGCGAGATTCCGGAAGAATCCATGGCCCAGCTCACGGGGCTGGACATCCTGTTCCTGGACGCGCTGCGCCGCCGCCCGCACCCCACCCACTCGACGCTGGAAAACTCGGTGCGCCTGGTGGAGCGCTTGCAGCCGCGGCGCGCCTTCTTCACCCACATTTCGCACGATCTCGGCCATGAGGAAACCAACCGCTCCTTGCCGGAAAATGTTCGCCTGGCGTATGACGGGCTTAAGCTGGAGTTCGAGATCTAGCAAATTGCTGCAACAACCTCCAATTCGCACTGAGATACGTCCTGGGCGGAGCGTTAGGGCCTCCTTGTATTGTCATTCCGAGCCCGCCCGAGCGAGCTTGCGAGTGAGGGCGAGGCGAGGAATCTCGGTGTTGTCTAGCGCGACTGAGGTCAGGGCACGGCGGCAGAACCCAAGATCCCTCGACTCGCGCTCAGCTCGCAAGCTCGCCTCGCGCCACGCTCGGGATGACAACCGTTGGGAGGCTTACGGCACGACTGAAGTCGTGCCCTGACACGTGACGTCGCACGAGGGTGAATTGTTTTGGCAGCCTGCCAGAGCCAAACGCATGCAAGTCTTCCGCCATCTCGAAGAAGTGCCGGCTGATTTCGGGCCGGCCGTCATCAGCGTGGGGAACTTCGACGGAGTTCACCGCGGCCACCAGGCTGTGCTGGCGCAGGTGGTGCGGCGGGCGAACGAGCAAGGCGCCAGGTCGCTGGCCGTGACCTTTGAGCCGCATCCCACGCGCATCCTGCGCCCGGACGTGGCGCCGCGGCTGATTACGCCTCTGTCGCGCAAACTCGAGCTGCTGGCGGCCACCGGCCTGGAGGCCACGCTGGTGCTTCCATTCTCGCGCGACCTCTCGCTCACCCCGCCGCGAAAATTCGCGGAAGAGATTCTGGGAAAGCGCCTGTGCGCGCTGGAAGTGCACGAGGGCGCCAACTTCCACTTCGGACACAAGGCGCAAGGCGACGTGCGCCGGCTGGCGGAGTACGGCCGCGAAGCCGGTTACGAAGTGAAAATTTATCCCGAGATGAAGGTGCGGGGCGACAAGGTGTCCAGCAGCCGTATTCGCGAACTGCTGAAGCAGGGCAGGGTGGCGCGCGCGCGGCAACTGCTGGGGCGCGTCTTCAGCCTGGTGTCTACTCCCGGCCGCGGCCGCGGCTATGGCCACAAGTACACGGTGCCCACCATCAACCTGAGCCAGTACGACGAGCTGGTGCCGGGAGACGGCGTGTACGTCACCCGCACGCGCATCAACGGCGAGTGCTTTGACTCGGTCACCAACGCCGGCTACCGCCCAACCTTCGGACAGGAGTCGTTCGCGGTCGAGACCCACCTGCTCAACTTTCATCCCATCGAGCTGACGGCGCAGACCGAGGTGGAACTTTTCTTCCTGTACCGGCTGCGCGGGGAGATCAAGTTTCCCTCGGTGGAAGCGCTGCGCGAGCAGATCGCCCACGACGTGCGCCGGACGCGGCATTATTTCCATCTGGCGCCGAAGGGCGGCTTTTAGCTCTTGGCTCTTAGCTTTTAGCTGATCACTCCGCTATCGAGAGCCGCACATCCGTCGCCGCTTCGCCGCCCTTGTCCGGGATCTGGATGGCGATGCTGGCGGCCAGCACGATCACAATCCCCACCGCCTGCAGCCAGTGCAGCGACTCCGCGATGAACGCCGCCGCGAACAGGATGGCGAACACCGGTTGCAGGCAACTGGTTACCACCGCGCGGGTGGCGTCCAGGTACTGCAGTCCGGCGAAGTAGAAGGAGAACGGCAGCAGGATCGAGATCACCGCGAAGATCACCATGAAGGCCCATTGCCTGGCGGAGTAGTGGGCCGCAGCGATGGCCCAGGGCGGGCTCACGATCATCCAGAACAAAGTGGCGGCGAAGAAGGCCCAGACCAGCACCCGCCAGCGTTCATTCTGCGCCAGCACGCCGTGGCCGTACACGTTATAGAAGGCGAAGGCGCCGGCGCCCAGCAAGCCCGCGGCCAGTCCCAGGCCGTTCAAGCGCAAATGCGCGGGTCCGCCGATGCCGATGGCGAGCCCGCAGCCCACTACCGCGGCGGCCACCGCGCTCACCCGGCGCACGGTGGCGCGCTGCTTGCCTCGCGCCAGCAGATACAGCAGCACCCACACCGGCGCGGTGTAGAACAGGATGATCGCGGTGGCCACCGACGTCTTGGCCAGCGCGAGGTAGTAGAAAAAGTTGGCGAACGACATGCCGACGATCCCCAGCAGGAAGCAGCGCAGCACATCCTTCTTCGCCAGCGCCAGGGCGGAGCGGCCGCCCAGCCAGAGCACGATGGGCGTCAGGATCAGGAAGGAAAAGCTGATGCGGGTTTGCGTGATGATCACCGGCCCGAGCGAGGGCGAGTGGGTGAACAGGCGTCCGGTGAACACCGCCCGGCCGAGGCTGGCGGCGCCGCCCCAGCAGAACGCTGCGGCTGCGATGGAGAGATATCCGCGCAAGGCGTGCCGGCGGTGTGCGGGCACGGCAGCGGTCTCGCGCACTTCCCGGATGACCTTGGTCATGGCATGCGCTGGGGA
>DATNJE010000268.1:0-3548 GCA_035604095.1 Terriglobales bacterium | reverse complement strand
ACGGCCAGGATGCCGGGCAGCACCATCTGCTTGAGCGCGGCGCTGGTGACGATGTCCACGCACGCGCCGTAGTCGGGTTTCGCCGTCCCCTGCATGATGCCGGGATTCTCGCGGAACTGCCGGCGCACCTCCTCGATGATGTACTGCGCCGCCTTGCCCACGGCGCGGATGGCCAGCGACGAGAACAGGAACACCATCATCGCTCCCAGCATGGCCGCCACGAACACCGGCACGTTAGCCAGGTTCACGGTGTCGAAGGTGAAATTGCTGGCGGCCGCGCCTATGCGGCTGTGGACGATCTCCTTCACTTCATCGAGGTACGCGGAGAAGAGCAGGAAGGCGGCCAGAGCGGCGCTGCCGATGGCGTATCCCTTGGTCAGGGCCTTGGTGGTGTTGCCCACGGCGTCGAGCCGGTCGGTTTTGACCCGAATCTCTTCCGGCTGGTTCGACATCTCGATGATGCCGCCGGCGTTGTCGGTGATGGGCCCGAAGGTGTCCATGGCCAGGATGTAGGCGCAGGTGGAGAGCATGCCCATGGTGGCAATGGCGGTGCCGTAGATGCCTTTGGCGTAGTCGCTAATTCCGATGAGGGTGGCGCCCTGGAAGGCCTTCAGGCCGAACCAGTAGGAGAGCATCAGGGCGACGCCGATCACGATGACGGGCAGCGCGGGCGTTTCCAGTCCCACCGCGAGGCCGGCGATGATGTTGGTCGCCGGGCCGGTCAAGGAGGCCTTGGCGATCGAGGCCACTGGGCGGAAACGGTATTCGGTGTAGTACTGCGTGATGTAGACGAACAGGAAGGCGGCGAGAATGCCCACCACGCCCGAGGCGAGGAACCACCAGTTGTCCTTCAGCAGGTAGTGGACGGCCACGGCGAAGCCGGCGATGGCCAGCACCGTGGTCACGTAATAGCCGCGGTTGAGGGCCTGCATCGGATCTTCTTTCTCGTCGGTGCGGACGATGAGCACGCCGATGGTGGAAGCGATGAGACCGAAAGCGCGGGCCACCAGCGGAAACAGGATGCCCTTGAGCCCGAAGTGCGGATAGAGCGCCGCGCCCAGGATCATGGCGCCCACGTTTTCGGCGGCGGTAGACTCGAACAGGTCGGCGCCGCGGCCGGCGCAGTCGCCCACGTTGTCGCCCACCAGATCGGCGATCACGGCCGGGTTGCGGGGATCGTCCTCAGGAATTCCGGCTTCCACCTTGCCGACAAGATCGGCGCCGACGTCGGCGGCCTTGGTGTAGATGCCGCCGCCCAACTGCGCGAACAGCGCCACGAAGGAAGCGCCGAAGCCGAAGCCCACCACCTGATACGGGACTTCACGCGGAGTGGCCAGCCCGCCGAAGAAGAAGAACAGCAGCCCGACGCCCAGCAGCGACAGGGCCACCACAACCAGTCCGGTGACGGCGCCGCCGCGCAAGGCGATCCGCAGAGCGTTGTTGATGCTGGTGCGGGCGGCGCTGGCGGTGCGGATATTGGCGCGGATGGAAACGTACATCCCGGTGAACCCGGCCAGGCCGGAGCAGGCGGCGCCGATCAGGAAGGCGATCACCGTCTTGGTGGCCAGCGGCGCGTTGCGCGGCGAAACCCTGTACCCGACGAAGATCAGGATCGCCAGCACCACGCTGAGGATGCCGATGGTCTTGTACTGCCGGCGAAGAAAGGCTTCCGCGCCCTCACGGATGGCATCGGAGATGGTCCGCATCTGCTCCGTGCCGGTGTCGGAGCGCAGCACATAGTGCGCGAAGTAAAACACGGTCAGCAGCGCCAGCACGCTGATGCCCAGGGCCAGCCAGAGGAATCCCGCCCCTTCATTCAAGGGCTCGAGTTGCCACAACATCGCCGTCGCAGAGAGCCACATATGCATTAGACCTCCGTAGGTTTAAGACCTCACGACAACGGGAGCAGATAGGATTTCGTCCGGCAAGCTGAGTCTCTCAGCCCTCCGGATTCCGAGACGCGCTTCCACGCCAAAGAAAGGATTGAGGTTTGGCCGCGGCCGGGAACCGCGATTTATAACACAGAGAGGCGGGAAGCGGAAGGCGTCCCCAGTTGCCAAGGATGGGTCTTTCGTTACTGAATGTTGATGTTTCCCGATCCGGTACGGGCCTGCAGCAGGGACTGCCGCAGGCACACCACTTCCGTTCTGTCATTCTTCCGCCGACCGAAGGGAGGCTGGAGAATCTGGGGATACTCGCCGCACCGCCTGCAGCGGTAGTGCAGGCATTTCCGTGAGATCCTCCGCTCGGCAGGTCCCTCGCTTCGCTCGGGATTTCGGTAGCGGGCTCGGACGCCCGCTGGCACCTCAACTTCGCGAAGGATGACACTATCGGTGGTATCAGCCGTAATCGCTGTCCTACGTTAGAGCAACTAGTCGGCGTCAATAAAAAATGGCGGCCTCAGCCGCCATGGATAACGTCCCCGGGGAGAATCCAGTTACTGCAGCACCACCTGCTGGCCTTCTTTCAGGCCGGACAGCAACTCCGTCTTGGCGCCGTTGGAGATCCCGACCTTCACCGCCACCTTGCGTTTGCCGTCCTTGCCGTGCGGCTCGGGGACCTCGACTGAGGCGTTCTTGTCCTTGTCGTAGACGATGGAGGCTTCCGGGATCATGAGCACGTTCTTGTGCTCATCGAGGATGATCTCGGCGTTGGCCGTCATCATCGCCTTCAGCTCGCCGGTGGCATTATCGATCGAAACCCGCACCTCGAACGTAGTCACATTGTCTTTCTCCACTCCGAGCGGGGCGATCTTTGTAACCTTGCCGTTGAAGATTTTGTCCTTGAAGGACTCCACCTTGATGCGCCCTGGCTGCCCCAGATAGACCTTGCCGATGTCGGCTTCGTCCACCTTGCCCTTGACGTAAACCTGGGAGATGTCGCCCAGGGTCATGACCAGGGTGGCGGTGGAACCGAGCACCAGGATGGAGCTGACCGCGTCGCCGATCTCCACGTCGCGCGAGAGCACTACGCCGGTGATCGGCGAGGTGATGGTGGCATAGCGCAGGTCTTCCTCGGCGCGGTCCAGGGTGGCGCGGGCCTGCTGCACCTGCGCCTTGGCCTGGATCAGCTTGGCGTCACTCACGGTCAACTGGGCACGCGACACATCGCGCTTGTTGACGGACATCTCATAGGCCTTCTGCGCGTCGTCCAGCGCCGATTCCGACACCACGCCCTCCTTGGCCATCTTCTGGGCGCGCTGGTAGGCGCGATAGAGCAGGGGCACGTCGGGACCTTCAGCGTCGGCCTTGGCGCGGTTGACGTCGGCCATGGCGGCGCGCTCGTTGGCCTCGGCAGCGGCCAGGGCGGCGCGGGATTCACGCACCGCCGCCAGGATCTGTTGCCGGTCCAGTTCCACCAGCACCTGGCCTTCCTTGACCTTGTCGCCGGCATCGGCATCCCACTTTTCCACGATGCCGCTGGCCTTGGACTTGAGTTCCACTTTGGTGATGGGCTCGATCTTGCCGGTCGCGACGACACTCTTGGCCAGGTCGCCGCGCTCGACCTTCCCCAGCTTGGAGGGGTCGATCTTGGTGCCGCCACGGGTG